>NZ_JBFOCX010000023.1:0-95121 GCF_040908025.1 Aeromonas sp. R9-2 | reverse complement strand
CAAGCGCGCTCGCACGGTGAAAGTGGCCTATCGACAACCCGCCAAGGGGCGTATCACCGACCTGGTTATCGATTCGACCGGCCTGAAGGTATTTGGTGAAGGCGAGTGGAAGGTCAGAAAACACGGCGCCGAGAAGCGGCGTGTGTGGCGCAAGCTGCATCTGGCGGTAGACCCAGTGACCCACGATATCGTGGCGGCGGAAGTGTCGTTGGAAAATGTCCATGATGCCGAGGTGCTACCAACTCTGCTCAAGCCACTACGGCGTAAGCTGGGACGTGTTTATGCGGATGGCGCCTATGACAGCAAAGCCAGCCATCAGCTTATCTCGCGCAAAGGGGCGACAGCCTGTATCCCGCCTCGCAAGAGCGCGGGGTTATGGAAAAAGGGGCATCCAAGAAATGAGGCTGTGCTGGTGATGCGCAAGGAAGGGCTGGCGCACTGGAAGAAGATATCGGGGTATCACCGTCGCTCGCTGGCAGAGACAGCGATGTATCGGTTCAAGCAGTTGCTGGCGGGGAAAATCAGTCTGCGTAACTACAACGGCCAAGTGGGAGAAGTGATGGCGTATGTAAGCGCCATAAACAAGCTGAATATCCTTGGTCTACCTGTCAGAAAGCCCCGAGTGTAGCGGTACTTGGGCAGGGGAAGTCATGACTTGCTCGTTGATTTGGGCAACAACGCCCCTTCCCGCACAATCCGCAACTTGAGCGACCCCGGCTTGCTGGTGCTGAGCAGTTCACGCACCTTGTCGATCTCGAGGGGGCGATAAGCCACCCCGTTGATCTGCTCCAGAATGTCGCCGTTGGCCAGACCATAGGGGGCAAGATCCCGTTCATCGCTGTAGTAGACCTGCAGATGCTCGCCATCAAAACGCACCCCGATATTGCGCAGGACTGGGGGCACTTTGCGCGCCAGGCTATCGGCGTCGTAGCAGAGCATCATCCGCCCGGGCATGATCGCAAAGCGATTGAAGCGGTTAACAAAATCCAGCCCCAGACCATACTGCTCATTGCTGTTTTCCGACACGCGCAGTTCACCGAGCTGGCGCTCATCAAAGTGCAGGCCGGTGAGGATATGGTCACGCCCCTCCACCATACCGCTGGCGTCCACCCCTTTGCGTGGCGTGGCATCTTCGCCAGAGATCGCCTTCTGACTGGCCATAAAGTCGATAAAGGCATGGTCGGCATAGCTCTGATCGGCCCCGGTATCCAGATACATGCGCACGCTGTTCTCGCCGTGGGTCAGATACACGGCCGGGGAGCGGTTGTAGCTGTCTTCATAGCCGATGCAACGCTCGAAGGTGGCTGCCGACGGTGCCGTCAGCGAAGCTGTGAGCTGATGCCTGTCGCGATCAAACACCCAGTTGAAACGGCGGATGGTGTCGATCCCGAGGATGCCATCGATACGGCTGCCAAGAGACTGGGAGAAAAGATCGAAATCAATAGTTGCCCACAGATCGCTGTCATCAATGGTGACCGACCCCACCGAGAAGGGCTGCGGCTCAACAAAGCCAAGCTGCTCGCTGCCCAGTTGGCTCGAAACGCTGCTCACAGTGGCAAAATCAGCCTGATAGGCCCTGGGCAATTCGCTTAAGGTCAGCGCCTTGAAGCGGCTGGCCAGACGACGATCGATAAAGGTGATACTGGCCCCGGTATCCAGCAAAAATTGGTACTGCTCACCGGCTATGGTGACGGGGATCAGGGGGGCGCTTTCGTAATGCACTGTCAGCACCGGGCCGGGTGCATTGCGCTTGGTGGATGAATCCGGGGCTGTGCAGCCTTGGACGACGAACAGGGCCAACATGGCCAGCGCCACTTTGAACTGCGACTTCATAACTCTCCTTCCCGATAGCAGATGCCCCCGCGACGCCACCACATAATGCTATCTTGTTGATTTATAGATAAATAAGCTATTTCGGCGGGGGGAGGTGGACAATAACAAAGAGTTTTATGCTGGTTCAAGCCAGATATGACCATGAATATTCTATGGGGATTGATAAAGAATGGCTGTTCACGCTATCTCGGCGCGTCATCAATCGTGGGTGACATTTGATTAATTTATTGATCTTGCACAGAAAATCTCAATATTGAGCTTTCTCTCCACAGCGCCATGGTTAATATTGCCATTTGGCAACACTTGCCTCGTCGGAGTCTCCCATGAGCCATGCCAACCCCATCCCCTTGGTGAACCGCAGCAGACTGGAGGCTGGAATTCAGGGGCGGTAGCCATGCCATATCTCGCCCGGTCCCTTTTTGATCCAAACGAACTGACCGGCAAGCCGCTAACTCATCCACAACATGCAAATCAAGGTGGTGTATGGAAACACAAACCCTGCATCGTGGTCGCTTGATCGACCATATCCAACTGGTGGTCAAAGATTTGGTCGCCAGCCAGCGCTTTTATACGGCCATTCTCACCACCCTCGATATTCCGCTGGGCGGCACAGGTGAGGGCTACTTCTGGGCAGACGAACTGTTTGTCACCTCTGTCGACAGCCCCGCCGCACTGGGAGTGTTGACCGGTCGCCACCACCTCGCCTTCCAGGCAAAAGATCGCGCCATGGTGGATCGTTTTTATCAGGCAGCACTGGCCAATGGCGGCAAAGATAACGGCGCCCCCGGTGAGCGAAATTATCACCCCGGCTACTACGCCGCCTTTGTCCTTGATCCGGACGGCAATAATATCGAAGCGGTTTATCACGGTGAGGCAAAGCGTAGTGTGGAGTCGGTGGAAATTCGGTTTTAGCAAGAGGGTAGAGCACGAATGAGTGGGGCTACCATGGCGTAGCGATCTGATCAAAACAGTGAGCGTCCTAATATTTATTTACTATACCGTCGTAATGGTTTGTAAAAAGAAGAGGTCAAGCGAAGACGTTCATTTTCATAAGAGCGGAGACAATAATATCATTTTAAAAATAAATAACCGTAGCCTGTATCAGGCTTAAGTGGAGTTAGATAGAAGTCGGTATTAATATGCTGTCACCGCCTTCCTTCTAATCACTGCTAGCTGTAAAAAACAAATATCTACATTGGTGAAGTGAATGGGCATCATATCTGAAAAGTTCAGCGCAAAAATATCAGCATTAAAGGCTGAATTTGAAAGTAATAAAGAGGTTGTTCATCAAGGGATAAAGGGGGGGTTAAATGAAAGCGAACTTTCCGATATAATAAGGGAAGTTATTCCAAGTAGATATAAACTTACAAAAGGAATTATTGAAAACCCAAGGGGAGATCAGTCAAATGAAACTGATATTCTCATCTATGATGATGAAATTCTTCCTGCATATATGAAAAATGAACTAGCCTTTGTCCCTGTTGAAGCCGTAAAGTATAACTTTGAAGTTAAAAGTGGTTTGAATGCAAATGAACTAAAAACTACCATAGCTAAATTCGAAAGGTTTAAATCTATTGGTGGAACTTCACCTACCGTACTTTTCTCATTCTCTAGCGATATTGATGGAAGTGAGCTTAAGAGGTTGAAAAAATACGACAAGAATTTCTTTACCAATCCTGCTATTACCGTTTTGTGTACCTCCGCTAAAAGTTATTACTTTAAAAGTGTTAGCAAACACTTTCTTAAAGACTACATTAGCAACTCTGATTTTTTAAAATCATTTCAAGAAGCCTCAAAACTTGACTTTTATGGTGCAATTGAGGCCATGCGAGAATTGATGTCAAATGATGTTGCATTATCTCAAATGAGCCGTTCGCAATTTGCACTATGCATTCAGGGTATGATTCAAATGAATAACCACTCGGCAGGCATTGATGGAAAAGATCTAACAATAAATGAGCTAAAGTATAGTGAGATTACGTTTAACATTCATAAGTGGGTGGGGGTTGAGATGGATAGTAACGAAGTCGAACTGTCTCTCCTTTCCGGCATTTCAAATACATTGTCAAAAGGAAGTTTTGGCCAGTACTTATTGCATTCAGGGACTCATGAACCCAAAGTATTCGCAGTATGTTACGAAGATATGTGGGGTAATTTAAGTTGTCAGGATTTCGATGAAAATGGATTAAGCTACGATAGCGATAGGGTTAAAATCAGTTTTAAAACAAGTAAAGAATCGAGCAAAGTATTATTCAATATTTCAGATAGAGAAAACAGCTAGCAAATCATTGCACCGGACAAACCGATGAATGCGGCGTTAAGTTTCAAAATAGATTATCACCATGAGCGACGAGAAAAAATTAGCCCATAGGTTCGATTAGCGAAGCGTAATCGGACGTTCGCGGTCACAATATTTCGTGATAGCACCAATTGCCTTCAAAGACCGACTTTCACGCAGTCTCGTTTTTCACCTTAGCTTTGCTGGCATAACCCCCACCAAGGAGATAAATGAAGCCTGACTTAACCGGTACACGGATTGTACTGCGCACCATTGGCCCGCAAGATGCTGCCGATCTGTTCGAGATTTATGGCAATCCTCTGACCATGGAGTTTGCCTCTGATCCCTGCTTCACCTCTCCCACCATGATGGCGCAGATGATGGCGAGCGTGGTACGGCTGGAGCAAACGGGGGAGTCACTGGAGTGGGCGATTGTCGAGCGGGAGGGCAACAAGGTGATCGGCACCTGCGGCCTGCACAGTTTCAGCGAGGCGGGCCATTGCTGCGAGGTGGGTTGCCTGCTCAATGCGGCCTATTGGCGCAGAGGGTTTATGTCGGAAGCGCTGGGATTGCTGTTCGCCCATGCCAGCACACTGGGAGTCACTCGCCTCACCGCAGATATCGATGCAGATAACGTCCGCTCTATCGCCCTGTTTGAAAAGCTGGGCTTCAAGGCGCATGCAGGGCGCTATCAACGCATGCTCCCCTTTATCTGACCCGAGAGCCCCCTCACCTCTCAGGCCATTGTGGAAAGGCTCAGGCATAAAAAAACCGGAACCCAAGGGTTCCGGTTTTTTTCATTCCAGCCGAGGCTGGCAAACCAGCAAATTAAGCCTGGTTTTTAACTTCTTTCAGACCGCGGAAAGGAGCTTTGGCACCCAGAGCTTCTTCGATACGGATCAGCTGGTTGTACTTGGCAACACGGTCAGAACGGCTCATGGAACCGGTCTTGATCTGGCCAGCAGCGGTACCAACAGCCAGGTCGGCGATGGTCGCGTCTTCGGTCTCACCGGAGCGGTGGGAGATGACGGCAGTGTAGCCAGCGTCTTTGGCCATCTTGATGGCAGCCAGAGTTTCGGTCAGGGAACCGATCTGGTTGAACTTGATCAGGATAGAGTTGGCGATGCCGTTGTCGATACCGCGCTTCAGGATCTTGGTGTTGGTTACGAACAGGTCGTCACCAACGATCTGGATTTTCTTGCCCAGTTCAGCAGTCTGGTAGGCGAAACCTTCCCAGTCAGATTCGTCCAGGCCATCTTCGATGGAGACGATCGGGAACTTGGTGGTCAGGTCAGCCAGGAAGTCGGAGAAACCGTTGGAGGTGAAGACACGACCTTCGCCTTTCAGGTTGTACTCTTTCTTCTCTGCGTCGTAGAACTCGGAAGCAGCGCAGTCCATAGCCAGGGTGATGTCGGTGCCCAGTTTGTAACCGGCAGCGGCAACGGCTTCAGCGATAACTTCCAGCGCTTCGGCGTTGGATTTCAGGTTCGGAGCGAAACCACCTTCGTCACCAACTGCAGTGTTGTAGCCCTTGGACTTCAGCACTTTGGCCAGGTTGTGGAACACTTCTGCGCCCATGCGAACGGCTTCTTTCAGGGTCTTGGCGCCAACCGGCTGGATCATGAACTCCTGGATGTCGACGTTGTTGTCGGCGTGCTCACCACCGTTGATGATGTTCATCATCGGCAGCGGCATGGAGTAAACACCCGGGGTGCCGTTCAGCTCGGCGATGTGGGCGTACAGCGGCATGCCTTTGGCAGCAGCGGCAGCTTTGGCGTTAGCCAGGGAAACAGCCAGGATGGCGTTGGCGCCGAACTTGGATTTGTTCTCGGTACCGTCGAGGTCGATCATGATCTGGTCAACGGTGGCCTGGTCCTTGGCATCTTTACCCAGCAGAGCTTGAGCGATCGGGCCGTTTACGGCTTCGATGGCTTTCAGCACGCCTTTACCCAGGAAACGGCTCTTGTCGCCGTCACGCAGTTCCAGCGCTTCGCGGGAACCGGTGGACGCGCCAGACGGAGCGGCTGCCATACCAACAAAACCACCTTCCAGGTGAACTTCGGCCTCAACGGTCGGGTTACCACGGGAGTCGATGATTTCACGACCGATCACTTTAACGATCTTGGACATGTGTATTTCCTCAGGTTTCGTAAAAAAACAACAAAAATATGCCAAAAAAAGCGGCTGTGGCACAGTGCCCCAACCGCATTTATTTTCAATTACTTCAAATTACGCTTCTGATACTCGCCTGCCGCCTTCACAAAACCGGCGAACAGAGCGTGGCCATCACGAGGAGTAGAGGTGAACTCCGGGTGGAACTGCGCAGCCACGAACCAGGGGTGATCCGGGATCTCGATGATTTCCACCAACTTCTTGTCGGCGGAGAGACCGGTCACTTTCAGACCTGCCGCTTCAATCTGCGGCAGCAGCTTGTTGTTTACTTCGTAACGGTGACGGTGACGCTCGTAAATGCTCGGGCTGCCGTACATCTGACGCACCTTGGAATCTTCGACCAGGTGGCAGAGCTGGGAACCCAGACGCATGGTACCGCCCAGATCGGACTTCTCGGTACGGGTCTCGATATTGCCCTCTTCATCCACCCACTCGGTGATGAGGCCGACGACCGGGTACGCGCAATCTTTCTTGAATTCGGAGGAGTGAGCCCCTTCCATGCCCGCCACGTTGCGAGCGAATTCGATCATGGCAACCTGCATGCCGAGGCAGATACCCAGGTAGGGGATCTTGTTCTCGCGGGCATACTGGGCAGCCAGAATTTTGCCTTCCACGCCGCGCTCACCGAAACCACCCGGCACCAGGATTGCGTCCAGACCTTCCAGCAGCTCGGAGCCACGGGTCTCGATATCCTGAGAGTCGATGTACTTGATGTTGACGGAGTGACGGGTCTTGAGACCACCGTGCTTGAGCGCCTCGTTGACGGACTTGTAAGCGTCCGGCAGGGAGACGTACTTGCCGACCATACCGATGGTCACTTCACCAGTCGGGTTGGCCTCTTCGTAGATAACCTGTTCCCACTCGGACAAGTCAGCCTCTTTGCACTCCAGACCGAAACGCTCGGTGAAGTAGGAGTCCAGATTCTGGGATTTCAGCAGTGCCGGGATCTTGTAGATGGAGTCGACGTCTTTCATGGAGATGACGGCGCGCTCGGGCACGTTGCAGAACAGGGCGATCTTGGCGCGCTCGTTGGCCGGAATGGCACGGTCAGAGCGGCAGATCAGCACATCCGGCTGGATACCGATGGAGAGCAGCTCTTTAACGGAGTGCTGGGTCGGCTTGGTCTTCACTTCACCGGCAGCAGCCAGGTAAGGAACCAGCGTCAGGTGCATGAACATGGCATTGTTGCGGCCCACTTCGGCAGCCAGCTGACGAATGGCTTCGAGGAACGGCAGGGACTCGATATCACCTACGGTACCGCCCACTTCGACGATGGCAACCTGATGGCCTTCGGCACCGGCAATCACCCGCTCTTTGATGGCATTGGTGATGTGCGGGATAACCTGAATGGTGGCGCCCAGATAGTCACCACGACGCTCTTTACGCAGTACGTCGGCGTAGATACGGCCGGTGGTAAAGTTGTTGCGACGGGTCATCTTGGTGCGGATGAAACGCTCGTAGTGGCCCAAATCCAGATCGGTTTCGGCCCCGTCCTCGGTTACGAACACTTCACCATGCTGGGTCGGGCTCATGGTGCCCGGATCCACGTTGATGTACGGGTCCAGTTTCATGATGGTCACATCCAGACCACGGGCTTCCAGAATGGCTGCCAGAGAAGCTGCGGCAATGCCTTTGCCGAGGGATGAAACAACGCCACCAGTAACAAAAATATATTTGGTCGTCATGCTGAACCTGAAAGAAGTTTAGGGAATTTTAAGGGGTGCTTCGGGGATGAAGCAGGACGGGGAAACAGTATACCAAAAACCCCTCTCCCAAACAATGAGCAAAAATCTATCAGGCTCACCGTCCCCCCATCTTGCGCCAAATCAACTTTGCTCGGTTTCCTTCGCCTTATCCCAGGCGGCATCGAGCTTTTCGAGGGTGCAATCGGTCATTTTCAAGCCTTCTGCGGCGATTATCTGCTCAACCTGACGAAAACGACGTTCGAACTTGGCGTTGGCACCTCGCAGTACCTGCTCCGGATCCTTGCCCAGATGACGCACCAGATTGACGGTGGCAAACAGCAGGTCGCCGAGCTCGTCGCTCACCCGCGCCTCGTCCACATCGGCCATCAATGCCTCTTCCATCACCTCGTCGATCTCCTCGTGGATCTTGTCCACCACAGGCCCCAACGTCTTCCAGTCAAAACCGACAGTGGCGCAGCGTTTCTGAATTTTGGCGGCGCGAGTCAGAGCAGGCAGCGCCTGCGGGATATCGTCCAGCACGCTCTCTTTGTCGAGGGCCGCTCGTTCTTTGGCTTTTTCCGCCTCCCAGTTCGCTTTTACCGCCTGCTCGTTGGAGAGATCTGCATCGGAAAAAACGTGGGGGTGACGGCGAATGAGCTTTTCGCTCACCGTGTCGACGATATCGGCAAAGTCGAACAAGCCCCGCTCTTTACCCAGCTGGGCGTAAAACACCACCTGAAACAGCAGATCCCCCAACTCCCCTTTCAGCCCCTGCCAATCCTCGGTCTCGATGGCATCGGCCACCTCGTAGGCCTCTTCCAGGGTGTGCGGCACTATGGTCTGGAAGTCCTGTTTCAGATCCCAGGGGCAGCCGTTTTGCGGATCGCGCAGGCGAGCCATGATGTCGAGCAATTGAGAGAGGTCATAACGTTGGGACATGGGATATTCGCTTTCGATTCGTTCAAAAAGGGTCGTAAATGCAGACCGGCCACTGGGGCCGGTCGGTTCGCTATCAAAGCCGCTTGGCGCTGATCACATCGTTTAGCTGGCTGAGCTTGGCCAACGCCCGGTTGAAGGCGTTGATGTTGTAAATCTCCAACTCCATGTCGATCTCGGCGGTCTGCTCGCGCACGTTGGAGCGTGAGCGCACCCCCATCACATTGATCTTCTCGTTGGCCAGCACGGTAGTGATATCGCGCAGCAGGCCGGAGCGATCGTTGGAGATAATCCGGATGGTGAGGCCGTAGCCGCCGGAGTAGTTCTCCCCCCACACCGCATCGATCAGCCGCTCCGGATTGCGCCGTGACAACTCCTTGAGCTGCTCACAATCTTCCCGGTGGATCGAAACGCCGCGCCCCATGGTGATAAAGCCCTGAATGGAGTCCCCCGGAATGGGCTGGCAGCAGCGGGCGATATGGGTCATCAGGTTGCCGACCCCTTCCACCACTATGTGGTCTTTGGGCTTGTGGCGCATCGGCGCGTTGGCCTTCTGCTCCAGCTTCTCCAGCAGGCGGCGATCTTCCTCTTCCGCCGTCGGCTTGTTGTAGCAGGTGTCTAGATAGTTGAGCACCTGGTTGATGCGGATATCGCCGCTGCCGATACCAGCCAGCAGATCGTCGGTGCTCTCCAGATTGAAGCGGCGCAGCATGTTGCCCTTGTCGATCTTGGACATGCTGAGGTTGTGGCGATCCAGCTCCTTCTCGAACAGCTCGCGACCGGCCACGATATTCTTGTCCCGATCCAGTTTTCTGAACCAGGTCGCCACCTTGGCCCGCGCCCGGCTGGAGCGCAGGAAACCGGCGTTGGGGTTCATCCAGTCGCGGCTCGGGTTCGGCTCTTTCTGGGTGATCACCTCCACCTGATCACCGGTCTGCAGCGCGTAGGTGAACGGCACGATGCGGCCGTCAATCTTGGCGCCGATGCAGCGGTGGCCGATCATGCTGTGGACGTGATAGGCAAAATCAAGCGGGGTAGCGCCAGCCGGCAGGTCGATCACATCCCCTTTCGGGGTGAAGACGTAGACCCGGTCCTCGAACACCTGACTGCGCAGGTCTTCGAGCAGGGAGCCGCTCTCGGAGAGATCTTCCTGCCAGGCGAGCAGCTTGCGCAGCCACTCGATCTTGTCTTCGAAGGTGTTGGCCTTGCCGCCAGCCTGTGCCCCTTCCTTGTAGCGCCAGTGCGCCGCGACGCCGAGCTCGGCATCCTGATGCATCTGGTCGGTACGGATCTGGATCTCGACGGTCTTGCCTTCAGGCCCCACCACTACGGTGTGGATCGACTGATAGCCGTTGGGTTTGGGGTTGGCGACATAGTCGTCAAACTCGCGAGGAATGTGGTGGAACTGGGTATGGACGATGCCGAGCGCCGCATAGCAATCCTGCAGCCGCTTGGTCACTACCCGCACTGCGCGCACGTCGAACAACTCGTTGAATTCGAGGTGCTTCTTCTGCATCTTGCGCCAGATGCTGTAGATATGTTTCGGCCGACCGTACACCTCGGCGTCAACTCCCGCCTCTTTCAACCCATTACGCAGGGATTGCACAAACTCGCGGATATAGCGCTCGCGGTCGAGCCGCTTCTCGTCGAGCTGCTTGGCGATCTGCTTGTAGGTATCCGGGTGCAGGTAACGGAAGGCGAGATCTTCCAGCTCCCACTTGAGCTGGCCGATACCCAGACGGTTGGCGAGCGGCGCATAGATGTTGGTGATCTCCTGGGCCATCAGCACCCGGGTCTCTTCATCTGCCGTCTTCGCTTCCCGCAGGCAGGCGATCCGCTCCGCCAGCTTGATCACCACGGCGCGCACATCCTCGACCATGGCGAGCAGCATGCGACGCACGTTGTCGACCTGCTCCGGCGAGGTTTCGCTGCGATGGAGGGTCTGCAGGGAGCGGATGGCCTCCATCTCCAGCACCCCTTCCACCAGCTTGGCGATCTTGGAGCCAAAGTCCTCGTCCATCCGCTCCTGGCTGATGAGACCGGCTTCGACGAAGGGGTAGATGATGGCCGCTTTGAGAGTACCGATATCCATGCTGAGCATCTGCAGGATGCCCACCATTTCGATGCCGCGCACCAGCAGCTTGCTGGTCAGCGCCTCGTCACCGAGCGTCAGACAATACTGATAGACGGTTCGCAGCTGATCCTTTTCACTGTCACTCAAGGAGAGCGAGCTGACCCACTCTTCCAAGGTGAAGTTGTCTTTCAAATGAATATCGCGAACCGCAACCATGGTATCAATCCTTTAAATTATCGGGCCGAAAGCTGTCACTTTCTCCCCTCATGAGATTGCCTCAAATGGGGATCTCCAGCGCACTTTTCAAGGCATATTGTCCAGAAAGACAATAGAGCGCGCCAACAGGCCCTGCCGAACGATGAGGGTCTAGATTACCCCAATCACATCAGCTCAAACAGCCGCAGACATGCCAGATTACATATCCGCATCGCCGAACTGATGAGTCATTTACTCCCGTTCAAACAGCGCCATGGACTCCAGATGACCGGTGTGAGGGAACATGTCGAGCATGCCGAGGCGCACCAGACGGTAACCCCCTTTCACCAGCACCTGACTGTCCCGCGCCAGGGTGACCGGGTTACAGGAGACGTAGACCACCCGCTTGGGTGAAAGTTTCACGACGTGTCCCATCACTTCCAGCGCGCCGGGACGAGCCGGATCCAGCAGTACCAGATCAAACCCTTCCCGCGCCCAGGACATGCCGACGATGTCATCGCTCAGGTCGGCCTTGTAGAAACGGGCATTGGTGATGCCGTTGCGACGGGCGTTCTCTTCGGCCCGCTGCACCATGGCCAGTTCACCTTCGACACCCACCACTTCGCGAGCCTGACGGGCCAGCGGCAGGGTGAAGTTGCCGATACCGCAGAAGAGATCGAGCACCTTGTCATCCTTGCTCGCCCCGAGCCATGTCAGCGCCTGCTCAACCATGCTCTGGTTGATGGGGCCGTTGACCTGAATGAAATCACCGGGAGCAAATGCAAGAGACGGGCCATCCAGCGAGTAGGATGGGGAAAAATGTTGCTGCAGCGCTTCGATGCGATCATCGGCCGCCTGCAGATAGAGGTCGATCCCCTGCGCTTTTGCAAACTCCACCAGAAGGGCACGATCCGCCTCATTGGGGCGGCCGGTGTGACGCAGCAGCATCATGATCCCCTGCTCGGCCTGGATAAGCTCGGCATGGCCCAGCTCGCGCTGGCTCTTGAGGCGATTGAGGCACTCACGCAGCGGGGCAATCAGCGCAGAGATCGGTTCGGCCAGCACAGGGCAACCGTCAATCTCCACCAGATCGTTGCTGTTGCGGCGACGGAAACCGACCCGGGTGCAGCGACCATTCTTGTCAAATTTGATGGCCAGACGACAGACCCGACGGTAGGCGCGATCTTCACCGGTCAGTACCGGCTCCAGCGCCGGTGCCTTGATGTTGCCCAACCGTTCGAACAGGCTGACCAGTCCAGCCGCCTTGGCCGCTTGCTGATCGGCAACCGACATGTGCTGGGCACTGCAACCGCCGCACTCGCGATAGTGGCTGCAAAAGGGGGCGATACGATTGGCCGCCGGGGTCACCACCTGTTGCAAGGCGGCGTGACCGTACTGTTTTTTCTCTTCGGTGATGCGTGCCTTGACGGTCTCGCCGGGCAGTGCCCCTTCGACGAAGATCGCCTTGCCCTGATGGCGACCGATACCGACGCAGTGGTGATCGAGGGTGTCTATCGTAAATTCAATGCGTTGGAGCTGGGTGGACTTCTTTTGGGGCTTGAAAAACTGGGCCATAAAACTTGGTGCCTATAGGTGGCTATGTCATGATTGTGGAATCTGCTGCCGGGTATTGTCCCACAAGAATAATAGTATGACCAAATACGGCCACAGAGCCCGTGTATTGCCATCAACCCTATCGCCAACCCTGTTCACTGGTGGCCTGTTCGTATGACCAAATATGGCCTGAGAGCACGCGTTCTCGCCTTCACCATCCTGCCAACCCTGATCATCGGTGGCCTGATGGCCGGTTACTTCACCTTCCACCGCTACCAGCAGCTGGAAAACAACCTCATTGATCAGGGGATCAACATCATCGAACCGCTGGCGATCGCCAGTGAATACGGGATGACCCAGCACAGTCGCGAATCCCTCAAGCGGCTGATTGGCCTGACCCATCGCAAGAACTCCCCCTTCATCAAGTCCATCGCTGTTTTCACCCAGGACAACCAGCTGTTCGTCACCTCGAACTATCACCGGGATTTCACCCGGCTCAGGCTGCCCGATGGCGAGCCCATTCCGGATCTGACCAGCGTGACGTTTCAGGGGGACGACATCATTTTGCGCACCCCGATCCAGGCTGAAACCAGTCTGGATGGCTTCCCGCTGCCCAGCGATGTAGAGCCGCCGATGATCGGCTACATCTCGATGCAGATGGCGACCGATCGGGCCATGCTGCTGCAGTACCGCGACACCTTCTTTGCGGTGATCATGGTGCTCATCGGGGTCGCCTTCAGCACCCTGTTTGGCTTCCGGCTGGTCAAGAGCGTGACCCAGCCCATCACCAACATGGTGCAGGCGGTGCACAAGATCAGGGAGGGGCGGCTCGATACCCGGGTCAGCGGCCAGCTCACCGGCGAGCTGGATATGCTGAAAAACGGCATCAACGCCATGGCCAAAGCGCTCTCCGAATATCACGAAGAGATGCAGCAGAATATCGATCAGGCCACCTCTGACCTGCGCGAAACCCTGGAGCAGATCGAGATCCAGAACGTCGAGCTCGACATGGCCAAGAAGCGGGCGCAGGAGGCGGCGAGGGTCAAGTCGGAGTTTCTGGCCAACATGTCCCACGAATTGCGTACCCCGCTCAACGGGGTCATCGGTTTTACCCGCCAGCTGCTGAAAACCAGCCTGACCCCGAGCCAGACCGACTACATGCAGACCATCGAGAAGTCGGCGCGCAACCTGCTTGGCATCATCAACGACATCCTCGACTTCTCGAAGCTGGAAGCGGGCAAGCTGCAGCTGGAGCATATCCCGTTCAGCCTGCGCGACACCCTCAACGAGACCATGCACCTGCTCGGCCCCAGCGCCCACGACAAGCAGCTGGAGCTCTCCCTGCGGGTGGATGCCGATGTGCCGGACTACCTCACCGGCGACCCCATGCGTCTGCAACAGGTGCTGACCAACCTCACCGGCAACGCCATCAAGTTCACCGAACAGGGCAACGTCGATGTCCATATCGAGCAGACCGGCAGTGGCAACCACAAGGTGAGGCTCAACGTCCAGATCCGTGATACCGGCATCGGCATCTCCCAAGAGCAGCAACATCAGCTGTTCCAGGCCTTCAATCAGGCCGACTCATCCATCTCCCGCCGTTATGGCGGCACGGGCCTGGGCCTCGTTATCACCCAGAAGCTGGTGCAGCAGATGGGCGGCCAGATCCGCTTCGAATCGGAGCTCGGCAAGGGCTCCATCTTCTCGTTCAGTCTGGATGTGGAGGTCTCCCCCCTGCCCCAGACCGATCAACTGCCGCTGGATCGGATCCGTGGCAAACGGCTCTGGCTGCTGGAACCGGATCCCTTCGCGCAAGCCTCTCTGCTCGCCCTGCTAGCGGAGTGGCACCTAGACGTGCACCCACTGACCAGCGATGATCCCTGGCCCGAGATGAGCGAGCAGGAGATGGTGATCATCGGCAGCAGCACCCTGCATACGCCGCAGCAGGTGATCGGCCGCCTCGACAGACTGAGCGGCCAGCAGCAGAACACCATAGTGCTGCTCAGCAGCCACGAGCCAGCGCTCTATGAAGCGATGCTGGCCCATGGCGCTCAGCACTGTCTCTCCAAACCGGTCAACCACCGCAAGCTGCTGCACGCCCTGCTCTCGCCGGAATCGAGCCGCCAGAAGCTGCCCGCCCAGCCTGCGCCGCGCCAGTTGCAGCCAATCAAGGTGCTGGCGGTGGATGACAACGCCGCCAACCTCAAGCTGATCGCCGCCATGCTCAAGGAGATGGTGAGTCAGGTGGTGGTGTGCAAAAACGGCAAGGAAGCGGTCAAGCAGGCCCAGAGCCAGCCGTTCGACATCATCTTCATGGATATCCAGATGCCGATCATGGATGGCATCAGCGCCACCCAGGCGATCCGCAACCAGTCCCTCAACACCACCACCCCGATCGTGGCGGTGACTGCCCACGCCATCCCCGGCGAACGGGAGCGGCTGATCCGCCAGGGAATGGACGACTATCTGGCCAAGCCCATCGACGAGAGCATGCTGGCCCAGCTCATCACCGACTTTGCCCATCGCCGCCACCAGAATGATGGCGCCCAACAGATCGACTGGGCACTGGCGGTGCGGCAAGCGGCGGGGAAAGAGCATCTCGCCAGAGAGATGCTGACCATGCTGCTGGCCAGTTTCGACGAAGTGGAACCTGTGCTGGATAGCGCGCTGGCGGGCGAAATTGAAGATAGCGAAGTGCTGGCCCAGCTCCATCGCCTCAACGGCGGCTGTGCCTATTCCGGGGTGCCGGGGCTGCAACGGCTGCTCTCCCAGCTGGAGCAACAGCTGCGTGACGGTGTGCCGGTCAGCGAGCTGGAACCCGAGTTGCTGGAGCTGCAAGATGCGCTGGAACTGGTGCGCCAGGAGGCGCCCCGCTATCTCGGCAAGGCTTGATGAGCTTGACCTGAACTGTATCGGCCCCCGCTTTTTCTGACGCGAGGGCCGCCAGATGGTAAAGTTGCGCCGTTTACACAGGAGTCAGCATGACCAACAACGATATTCTGCGCCGTCTGCGCTACGCCCTCACCATCAGCAACGACCAGATGGTCGAGATGTTTGCCAAGGGCAACCTGACGGTCACTCACGCCCAGCTGCACAGCTGGTTGATGAAAGAGGCGGCGGAAGGTGAAGAGCAAGAGGCAGGCTATGTCGCCTGTCCCGACTCGGCTCTGAGCCAGTTCCTCGACGGTTTCATCATCGCCCGCCGCGGCGTGCGCGAAGATGCACCGCCCCAGGTGATCCCGAACCGGATCAACAACAACATGATCCTGCGCAAGCTGCGCATCGGTCTCAACTTCAAGGAAGAGGATATGCTCGGCACCCTCAAACTCGCCGACTTCAACCTCTCCAAGTCCGAGCTCAGTGCCCTGTTCCGCTCCAAGGATCACAAGCACTATCAGGATTGCGGGGATCAGATCCTGCGCAACTTCCTGATCGGTCTCACGGCCAAATACCGCGGCTAACCAGCCGCGCGACTGACCAGACCTGGCCTTCGACATGTGCCAGCGACTCACTCCTCCCACGCTCAGCAGACTGACCGTGGCAGGGGGATGGCGCTGGCGCTGTCTTCCTCCCCTCTTCTTTCTGCCACTGGTTCTGCTGCTGGGTGGTTGTACTCCGTCCGAATACCAGCTCTCTACCCGCTATCAGAGCGCCAACCAGAACGAGCGGGTCGCCTTTCTGATCCTCCACTACACCGACGAAGACGATGCCAACTCCCTGCGCCTGCTAACCGAGCCGGAGCACAAGGTGAGCGCCCACTACCTGATCCCCCGCGACAGCCACGAAACACCGCTCACCGTCTATCAGCTGGTGCCGGACAACGCGCGCGCCTGGCATGCGGGACGCAGCCGTTGGCACCAATATGCCGGGCTCAATGCAAGCTCCCTTGGCATCGAGATCGTCAACCTCGGCTATCCAGTGGAAGATGAGCCGCTGGCACCCCATGCCCGCCGCTGGCAACCCTATACCCCGCAGCAGATAGCTGCCGTCGGCGCCCTCAGCCGGGAGCTGGTCGCCCGCTACCAGATTCCACCGACCCAGGTGCTGGGCCACAGCGATGTCGCCCCCGAGCGCAAGCAGGATCCCGGCCCCCACTTCCCCTGGCGCCAGCTCTATCTGACGTACGGAGTCGGCGCCTGGCCAGATGAAGGTCGGGTAGCCGAGTTACTGGCCAGCCCCTTGCCCGATTGGGATGCGGCCATGTGGCAGCAGCAGCTGGCCCGCTATGGCTACGGCCTGTCCCAAACCGGCCAGTGGGATGAGCAGAGCCGCGCCGTCATGGGCGCCTTTCAGCTCCACTTTCGCGCCAGCAAGGTCGATAGCAAACCGGACCGCGAGTGTCAGGCCATCCTGATGGCGCTGCTCGAAAAATACTTCCCCTAATCCTCATCCATTGCCCCCGTTGCTGCGTACTGTTTGATAGCCGTTAGCTATCAAACAGTTAGGCACAAGCAATTGTCCCTGCATTTTGCAAGGCGTTATTCTGACTGCGTTCCGAAAGAGAATTTAAAACCGATTTCCAAATCTGGAGGTGAATGATGAAAAGCCCGATTGGTCTTGATACTGCTCAATCACAAGCCCTGGCAGCCGAGTTGAACAAATTGCTGGCCAGCTACCAGATCCTCTACATGAACGTGCGCGGCTTCCACTGGAATATCCGTGGCAACCAGTTCTTCGAACTGCACCTGAAATTTGAAGAGATTTACAACGACCTGCTGCTGAAAGTCGATGCACTGGCCGAGCGGATCCTGACCCTGGATGGCGTGCCAATGCACAGCTTCAGTGAATACCTGAAAGTCTCTGCCATCCCAGAGCAAAAAGGGCTGCACGATGGCCGCGCCTGTGTCGAATCCTTGCTGGATAGCTTCCGCGAACTGCTGGTCGCCCAGCGCCGTATTCTGGGTCAGGCCGCCGAAGCCGGTGATGAAGGCACTGCCTCCATCCTCTCCGACTATGTGCAGCAGCAGGAAAAACTGGTCTGGATGCTGCGCGCTTATCTGGCCTGATAGTGAACCAAGCCGACTACAGCGTACGTATGCCGGCTTGAGTAAGTACCGGGCCGAAAGCTCCTGACCAGACCACGGCCCAATCCGTCTGATTGTTATGTTCTGTTGCAAACCTGAGTTGTCTCTCCTTTTATCCACCCGCTTGCCGCCCTGTTTGGGCGGCTTTTTTTGTTTTTGATCTGCATCAAGGGAATCTTAATTGGCAAATTGAATGCCTATTAAGTTTTTCGCGAGAGGAATAGAATCGCCACAAAACAGACAACTGAAATGTCCAATTAGGAGAGGCATGATGTTTTGTGTGCAATGTGAACAGACAATTCGTACCCCGGCAGGCAACGGCTGTGCCTACGCACAAGGTATGTGCGGCAAGACGGCGGAAACCTCGGATCTGCAGGATGTGCTGATCTACACCCTGCAGGGGCTCAGCGCCTGGGCGCTGGCCGCCCGCGAGCAGGGCATCATAGATCGCGAGATCGATGCCTTCGTGCCCAAGGCCTTCTTCGCCACCCTCACCAACGTCAACTTCGACTCGAATCGCATCGTGGCCTACGTCAATCAGGCCCTAGCCTATCGCCAGCAGTTGGCCGAGCAACTGGCCGGGATGGCGGTGCAGGTCAACGACTTGCCACACTCCGCTTACTTCGAACCCGGTGCCGAACTGCTGGAACAACTTGCCCATGCCGCGCCAGCCGCCCCCAATCGGGGCAAGAGCGAGGTGAACGAAGACATCATGGGGCTGCGCCTGCTCTGCCTCTACGGCCTCAAGGGCGCGGCCGCCTATATGGAGCACGCCCGGGTGCTGGATCAGCAGAGTGACGAGGTGGCCGCCGAATTCCACCGCATCATGAGCTGGCTCAGCACAGATCCGAGCGAAATGGGTCGGCTGTTCAGCTGTGCCATGGAGATCGGTCAGCTCAACTTCAAAATCATGGAGATGCTGGATCTGGGTGAAACCAGCACCTTCGGGCATCCGGAACCCACCCAGGTCAGAGTCACCCCCATCCCCGGCAAGTGCATTCTGGTCTCCGGCCACGACATGATGGATCTCAAGCTCATTCTGGAGCAGACCAGGGGGACCGGCATCCATGTCTACACCCATGGCGAGATGCTGCCCGCGCTGGCCTACCCCTTCTTCAAGCAGTACCCCCATCTGGTGGGCAACTACGGCTCCGCCTGGCAAAACCAGCAGAAGGAGTTTGCCAACTTCCCGGGCGCGGTGGTGATGACCTCCAACTGCATCATCGACCCGAATGTGGGCAACTACTCGGATCGCATCTTCACCCGCTCCATCGTCGGCTGGCCGGGCGTCACTCATCTGGAGGGGGATGATTTCTCCGCCGTGATCGCCAAGGCGCAAGCGCTGGAAGGCTTCAAGCACACCGAGCTCGAGCACTTCATCACCATCGGCTTTGCCCGCAACGCCCTGATGCAGGCTGCGCCCGCAGTGATTGAGAAGGTCAAAGCCGGAGAGATCAGCCACTTCTTCCTGGTAGGTGGCTGTGACGGTGACAAGGCCGAGCGCGCCTACTTCACCGAGTTTGCCAAGGCGGCGCCGCGCGACAGCCTGCTGCTCACCCTGGGCTGCGGCAAGTACAAGTTCAACAAGCTCGACTTTGGCGACATCGGCGGCATTCCGCGTCTGCTGGACGTGGGCCAGTGCAACGATGCCTACTCCGCCATCCAGCTGGCGCTGGCACTCTCCGAGGCGTTCGAGTGTGGGGTCAACGATCTGCCGCTGACGCTGGTGCTCTCCTGGTTCGAGCAAAAAGCCATCGTCATTCTGCTCACCCTGCTCTCCCTCGGGGTGAAGGACATTCGTACCGGGCCGACCGCCCCCGCCTTCCTCACCCCGGCTCTGCTCAAGGTGCTGGAGGAGCAGTTTGGCCTGAAAGGGACCACCACGGCCGAGGCTGACTTGGCCGAGATCCTGGCGGCCTGATCGGCACTTCATGTTGTAAGCGTTTGGCGAGCCGCCCGGCTCGCCTTTTTTCTGGATCCGGCTTTTTCACCAGACGTTTTTCGAACCGTTTCAAACCTAAGGAGCCTTGTGATGACCTCTCTCACGCTCACCTGCATTGGCCGCCAACAGAACACCCACGACGTAGTGAGCTGGCAGCTGGTGCCGTTTTCCGGCAGCCTCCCTCCCGTGCTAGCAGGCCAGTGCATCACCCTGCACACCGAGATCGACGGCCAGCCGGAGTGCCGCGCCTATACCCTCTCCTCCAGCCCGCAGGATTCTTGCTGGCAGGTCACCATCAAGGATGTGGGACGGGTCTCTCGCCATCTTCATCAGACCTTGCAGGTGGGAGACAAGATCCGGGCCGATGGTCCGTTCGGCGATTTCAACCTGACAGCCTTGCCTTGCGAACGGCCACTACTGCTCAGTGCCGGTTCCGGCATTACCCCCATGTGGTCCATGTTACGGGACGAGCTGGCCAAACGGCCGGATGCCGATATCCGCTTTATCCATAGCGCCCGCTCGCCAGCAGATGTGATCTTCGCAGATAACTTGGCTGCACTGGCTGAGGCCCATGCCGGTGTACGCCATGCCCTGATTCTGGAAGATGCCCCAGCAGATCACCCCTGGATTGGCCGACTCACCCCCGCCATGCTGGCCGAACTGGCCCCGGATCTGCTCGAACGCCATGTCTATCTCTGCGGCCCGGCCCCCTATATGGCGGCGGTCAGAACCATGCTGACGGAGCTGGGATTGCCGCCGGAGCAACTGCATCAGGAGTCCTTTGGTCTTCCTCCCGCAGAGCCCGCCACCACCAGCGACCACTTCTGGCTGACCCTGAAAAAGAGCGGCAAAAAGGTGAAGATCCTGCCGGGTCAGACCCTGCTGGCGGCGCTGGAAGCGGCGGGCGAAACCATGATGGCGGCTTGTCGCGCCGGGGTATGTGGCAGCTGTCGTTGCACCACCACAGGTGACATCGAGCGCCAGAGCGTGATGACCCTGAGTGCTCAGGATCTGGAGAGCGGCGTTGCTCTGGCCTGCTCCTGCACCGCGAAAGGGGATATAAGTCTCGATTATTGAGATACGCAAAGGGCTTCATTGGTATCTCAACCTTTTCCCGAGCGGGCAGGACGGGTAGACTCTGCCCCAGTTTCACCAGAACACGGGATAAAAAATGACAATACTGGTCACAGGGGGCGCCGGCTATATCGGCTCCCACACCCTGGTTGAGCTGCTCGGCGCGGGGCAGCAGGTCGTGGTACTCGACAACCTCTCCAACTCCTCACCGGAGTCACTCAAGCGGGTCGAGCAGATCACCGGCAAGCCGGTCACCTTCATCGAAGGGGATGTGCTGGACAGAGCCTGCCTGCAGCAGCTGTTTGCCAACCACCAGATCGAATCGGTGATCCACTTCGCCGGCCTCAAGGCGGTCGGAGAGTCGAGCCAGATCCCGCTCACCTACTACCAGAACAACATCAGCGGCACTCTGGTGCTGTGCGAAGAGATGGCCAAGGCTGGCGTTTTCCGGCTGGTATTCAGCTCCTCGGCCACCGTCTATGGCGATCCCGCCTCGGTACCGCTGCGGGAAGATTTCCCCACCAGCGCCACCAACCCCTACGGCCGCTCCAAGCTGATGGTGGAGGAGATCCTGCGCGATCTCGCCAAATCCGATCCCCGCTGGGCTATCGTACTGCTGCGTTACTTCAACCCGGTCGGCGCCCACGAGAGCGGCCTGATTGGTGAAGATCCCAACGGCATCCCCAACAACCTGCTGCCCTATATCAGCCAGGTGGGTGTCGGCAAGCTCAAGGAGCTGGGGGTATTTGGCAACGACTACCCGACCCCGGATGGCACCGGCGTGCGCGACTACATCCATGTGGTGGATCTCGCCATCGGTCACCTGAAAGCACTGGCACGCATCAAGAGTGACACCGGCGTCTTCACCTACAACCTGGGCACAGGTCAGGGCTACTCGGTACTGGAGATGGTCAAGGCGTTTGAAGCGGCCAGCGGCCGACCCATTCCCTACCAGATCAAACCCCGTCGCCCGGGCGACATCGCCGAGTGCTGGGCAGAGCCGACGCTGGCCCGTGCCGAGCTGGGCTGGCAAGCAGAGCGCGGTCTGGAGCAGATGATGGTCGATACCTGGCGCTGGCAAAGCAACAACCCGAACGGCTATCAAGGCTGATCTCTCGCGGGTTGATAATAAAACGCCCCGACATTTTCATGTCGGGGCGTTTTATTTTGCGACGTTCAATCAGTGGGTCTGACTGCGCAGCAGCGGCACACGGGCCAATCGGGGGGCAATGCGGTCTATCAGCCGATCCGCCAGCGGGGTCAACAGCAGCCAGGGCAGACAGAGGGTCGCCAGCCCCAGCGCGCCGACGTAGACATCGGTAAACCAGTGGGCGCCAGCCAGAATGCGCGGCGCGGAAAAGATCGGCACCATCAGCAATGCGGTGACTCCCACCCAGCGCGGCAGATATCGCAGGGCAAAACCGGCGAAGATCATCAGGAACAGGGCGTGATCGCCGGGGAAGCTGTCACCGGAAGAGTCCTTGGTCGGAATAGCGCTGATCTGGGTCACCCGCAGCGCATCGGCCACCATCAGGGTCGGGCTGGGTCGCTCCACTGGCAATCGGTGACCAAGCTGGTTGATCACCAGTGCACTTAGCAGCATCACTATGCCCATCGCCACCAGCTGGCGACGACCCGCCAAATCCCGGGCGAAGAAGCAGCGGGCCAGGATCAGCCCCATACAGGCCAGCACCGCCAGATCGAACAGCCGGTTATTGGTGATGGCCACCAGATCGGCCCACAGAGCCGACTGGCCGAGCCAGCCGTTGACGGTATGAAAAATCGCGAGGTCCCACTGATCCCAGGGACCGTGAGCGGGCAGCGCAGCCCAACTGATGGCCACCAGACCACCGACCAGATAGCAAAGCAGGAACTTGCCCATGGGGACTCTCCTTTGGAAAAGGGCGATATCGTAAAACTGTAGAGTGCGTCACAAAACCGAAGAATTGTAAGAAAGTGCGACACAATATCAAGTCTCAAATAAAGCCTGCCAGCCCATTCCAATCTCGCATATCCCAACAGCGCCAAGATTTCTGCCTCCAGTGCTGCATCTGTGGGCCTCTCACCATGAGTGCGGCTTGTGCCACCACCGCAACACCCCCTAGAATGCGCACTTCCCTTTACTGCGAAAGGAAGCGGTATGCATATTCACATTCTCGGGATCTGCGGCACCTTTATGGGTGGTCTGGCGGTGTTGGCAAAACAGCTTGGTTACCGGGTAACCGGTTCGGATGCCAATGTCTATCCCCCCATGAGTACCCAGCTCGAGCAACAGGGCATTGAACTGACCGAAGGCTATGACCCCTCCCAACTCGATCCGGCGCCGGATCTGGTGGTGATTGGCAACGCCATGAGCCGCGGCAACCCCTGTGTTGAATATGTGCTGGACCGCAATCTGCCCTACATCTCCGGCCCCCAGTGGCTGCTGGAGCACGTGCTGCAGGATCGCTGGGTGCTGGCCGTTGCCGGCACCCACGGCAAGACCACCACCGCCAGCATGCTGGCCTGGGTGCTGGAGTACGCCAAACTGGAGCCCGGTTTCCTTATTGGCGGCGTGCCGGGCAACTTCCCGGTCTCCGCCCGTCTCGGCTCCGCCCCCTTCTTTGTCATTGAAGCGGACGAGTATGACTGCGCCTTCTTCGACAAGCGTTCCAAGTTCGTTCACTACCACCCGCGCACCCTGGTGATGAACAATCTGGAGTTTGACCACGCGGATATCTTCCCGGATCTCGCCGCCATCCAGCGCCAGTTCCACCACCTGATGCGCACCGTACCGAGCAACGGTCGGGTGCTGTTCCCGCAAGCCGATGACAACCTCACCGCCGTGCGCAAGATGGGCTGCTGGAGCGAAGTGGAGCTGGTGGGTCAGAACGACGCCAAGTGGAAGGCGGTCAAGCTGGCCGATGACGGCTCCGCCTTCGAGGTGTGGCTGGATGGCACAAAACAGGGCGAGGTGCACTGGGAGTGCATTGGCGAACACAACGTCAACAACGGTCTGATGGCCATCGCTGCCGCACGTCATGCTGGCGTGATGGTGGAGCATGGCATCGCCGCCCTCTGCCAGTTCAAATCCCCCAAACGGCGGATGGAGCTCAAGGGCGAAGTGGCGGGCATCAGCGTCTATGACGACTTTGCCCACCACCCCACCGCCATCGAGACCACCCTCGGCGGCCTGCGCGCCAAGGTAGGCAGCTCACGTATTCTGGCGGTGCTGGAGCCTCGCTCCAACACCATGAAGCTGGGGGTTCACAAGGAGGAGCTGGCTGGCTGCTTCGATGGCGCCGATGAAGTGTTCTTCTTCCAGCCGCCCAACATCGGCTGGGATCTCGGCGAGGTGACCGCCCATATGACCCGACCGGCCAAGGTATTCAATGATCTGGAGACCCTGATCAACCGGCTGGTGGCCGAGAGCCGCGATGGCGACCATATTCTGATCATGAGCAACGGCGGCTTCGGTGGCATTCATGACAAGCTGATCGCCCGCCTCAAGGATTACCACGGCGAACTATGAACAAAGCGATCACCCTGGCGTTGACCGGCGCCTCCGGCGCCCCCTACGCCCTGCGCCTGCTCCAGTGTCTGGTGCAGGCGGACTATCGGGTCTACCTGCTCGCCTCATCGGCGGCTCGTGTGGTACTCAAGACCGAGCAGCAGCAGGATTGGCCGAGCTCGCCGAAAGAGCTCTCTGCTTATCTCTGTCGCCAATATGGCGCCAAGGAGGGGCAGATTGTCGCCTGCGGCAAGGAGGAGTGGTTCTCGCCAGTCGCCTCCGGTTCGGCCGCCCCCAAACAGATGGTGGTCTGCCCCTGCTCCATGGGCACCGTCTCGGCCATTGCCAACGGCACCTCGGACAACCTGCTGGAGCGGGCAGCGGATGTGGTGATCAAGGAGCGCGGCCAGCTGATCCTGGTGCCCCGCGAAACCCCCTTCTCGGCGATCCATCTGGAGAACATGCTGAAACTGGCACGGCTCGGGGTGACCATCATGCCCGCTGCGCCCGGTTTCTATCATGAGCCGAAAAGCATCGCCGATCTGGTGGACTTTATGGTCGCCCGCATCCTAGATCATCTGGGTGTCGAGCATGAGTTGACCCACCGCTGGGGCTATGGCCACCACTGAGCGGACCGCCATATCCGGCCATAAAAAAACGGCGCCACTCAATGAGTGACGCCGTTTTTTCGTTAAGCCGTGTTAGCGAGCCTGAATTGGCGCCGTCACGTACTTGAACAGGAAATCAGTCACCTCTTGGCGCGCCGGGCGCTGAGGTTGATTGATCATCTGCATCATCACATAGCCAAAACCGGTCAAAGAGCGGGCCAGATCCTGTGCTGACAGCACGCTGGTGATCTCCCCTGCATCCATGGCGGTTTGCAGCTCGCTGGCGATCAGCTCAAGGCAGTGATCGAGCAGCCGGGTATAGCGGGGCCATACCTCTTCCCGAACCGATGAACTCCACTCCAGCCAGATACCGGCATAATCCGGTTGATCGTAGGCGGCATCGACAGAGAGGCGTACATGACGCTGGATCTTGTCGAAAATGGAGCCCTGGTCACCGTATGCCTGCGACAGCATTTGGTTCACAAAGCGTTCGATCTCGGCCAGCACCTCATCTACCAACTCCTCGCGGGTGTTGAAATAGTTGAAGACGGTAGCCACAGAGACCTTGGCCTGTTCGGCTATCTCGGCGTGACCTGCACGGCCAATGCCGCGACGGGAGAACACCTCGATGGCACATTCCATCAATTGGGAGCGACGAGCTTCCGGCGACAGCCGGGTACGACGTCTTATTTCTGCGCGTGGTTCCATAGTTTTTATCATCTAATAGTTATTGATTATGGTGTTTATAGTATTTTAACTAATCATGCCTGAGTGCCTGCTAACTCTATCAATTAAAATAAGCCGATAAAAGCACCACGTATCTCTAGCACCCTTCAACATGAGTGGTAGAATCATCGGTTTTGATATTCATGAACGGCCAAATCCCCTTTGGCCTTATGGGAGTAAGTGATGAAACACACCGTCGAGGTGATGATCTCCGAGGCTGAAGTAGCCGCCCGGATCGCCAAATTGGGTGAAGAGATCACCGCCCGCTATCAGGGTTCTGACGAAGTCGTGATGATTGCGCTGCTGCGCGGTTCCTGCATCTTCCTGGCCGATCTCTGCCGCCAGTGCCAGCTGCCCATCACCCTGGACTTCATGACCGCCTCCAGCTACGGCTCCGGCATGCACAGCACCCGTGACGTCCGCATCCTCAAAGACCTGGACGACGACATCAAGGGCAAGGATGTGGTGATCGTGGAAGACATCATCGACACCGGTTACACCCTCAACAAGGTGCGCGAGATCCTCTCCCTGCGCGAGCCAAAATCCCTGGCCATCTGCACTCTGCTGGACAAACCCTCCCGCCGCGAAGTGCAGGTGCCGGTCGACTGGATTGGCTTCGCCATTCCGGACGAATTCGTGGTCGGCTGTGGCATCGACTACGCCCAGAAGTACCGCAACCTGCCGTTTATCGGCAAAGTGGTACCCCAGGAGTAAGCCAGGTTCAGGAATATCACGGGTGAAGCGGCCTTGCGCCCTTTACTCTGTGCAGGCGGCCTTGGCCGCCTTTTCTGTATCGAGCCGGATTCAACCATCACAGAGGTTGCAATGAACGCACTGGAAATCAGCGGCCTGAAAAAGACCTATCAGGGGGGCGTCGAAGCCCTTAAAGGCATCGATCTTACCGTCAGGCAGGGGGATTTCTTCGCCCTGCTCGGCCCGAACGGCGCGGGCAAGTCCACCACCATCGGCGTCATCAGCTCGCTGGTGAACAAGAGCGCCGGCAAGGTGAAGGTGTTTGGCTACGACATCGACAGCGATCTGGAACAGGCCAAGGCTCAGCTCGGGCTGGTGCCGCAAGAGTTCAACTTCAGCCAGTTCGAGAAGGTGATCCAGATTGTCACCCATCAGGCCGGTTTCTACGGCGTACCCAAGGCGGAAGCCAAGATCCGCGCCGAGAAGTACCTGCGCCAGCTCGATCTGTGGGAGAAGCGCGACGTGCCAGCCCGCACTCTCTCCGGCGGCATGAAGCGCCGTCTGATGATCGCCCGCGCCCTGATGCACGAGCCCAAGCTGCTGATCCTCGATGAACCGACCGCCGGGGTCGATATCGAGATCCGCCGCTCCATGTGGACCTTCCTCAAGGATCTCAACGAGCAGGGCGTCACCATCATCCTTACTACCCACTATCTGGAAGAGGCCGAGATGCTCTGCCGCAACATCGGCATCATCGACAAAGGTCGTCTGATCGAGAATACCAGCATGAAGAATCTGCTGGGCAAGCTGGGTCGCGAGACCTTCCTGCTCGACCTTGCGCCAGGTTCTGCCGTACCCGAGGTGCCAGAGTTCAACGGCCGCATGCAGGATGAACGTACCCTTGAGGTGGAGCTCGACAAGAGCCAGTCACTCAACAGCCTGTTCGAGCAGCTGTCACACCAGCAGGTGCAGGTCGTGAGCATGCGCAACAAGGCCAATCGGCTGGAAGAGCTGTTCGTCAATCTGGTCGAAGAGGGGAGAAAAGCATGAATCTGGCCATCTACTACATCGCCTTCAAGAGCATTCTGGCCAAGGAGGTGAGCCGCTTCACCCGGATCTGGATCCAGACCCTGGTGCCACCGGCCATCACCATGAGCCTCTACTTCGTCATCTTCGGCAACCTGATCGGTTCGCGCATCGGTGACATGGGCGGTTTCACCTACATGGAGTTCATCGTGCCCGGCCTCATCATGATGTCGGTGATCACCAACTCCTACTCCAACGTTGCCTCCTCCTTCTTCAGCGCCAAGTTCCAGCGCAATATCGAGGAGATGCTGGTGGCACCGGTGCCCAACTACGTCATCATAGCCGGTTATGTGGGCGGAGGCGTGGCACGCGGCCTCTGTGTCGGCCTTATTGTCACCCTGGTGTCGCTGTTCTTCGTGCCGCTGCAGATCCACCACCTGTTCAGCGTCTGCTTCACCGTGCTGCTCACCGCGATCCTCTTTTCGCTGGGTGGCCTTATCAACGCGGTGTTTGCCAAGACCTTCGACGACATCAGCATCATCCCCACCTTCGTGCTGACACCGCTCACCTATCTGGGCGGGGTGTTCTACTCCATCAGCCTGCTGCCCCCCTTCTGGCAGAGTGTCTCCCAGGTGAACCCCATCATCTACATGGTGAACGCGTTCCGTTACGGCTTCCTCGGTATCTCCGACGTGCCGCTCGGCACCGCCTACCTCATCATCATCGGCTTTATCGTGGCCCTCTACGGCATCGCCTGGTGGCTTATCTCCCGCGGCACCGGGCTGCGTCACTGATGACATGAAACGGGCACCTCGCGGTGCCCGTTGTTTATTCTCATCCCCCTCTCTTCATCACACATCAGATAACCTCCCTGTTATTAAGGCTTTATCCGGCACCTTGTGATCCACCGCAATTTTCGAATTACCCCCAAAGGTATAATTCTCGCGGTTGGATGTGCCGTCACGGATGGCTCGTCCGTCTCTTCATTTCTCTCATCAGGGCAGGATCGCCTATGTCACTTATCACCGAGTTGCCAGCCATATTCGATAGCTTTTCAGATGCCCGTCGTCAGGGCTTTCTGGCTGTAATGGCACTCAAGGAGCGACAGATCCCCCTGGTCGGCACCTACTGTACCTTTATGCCGCAGGAGGTGGCGATGGCCGCCGGCGCCGTGGTGGTATCGCTCTGCTCCACCAGCGACGAGACCATCGAGGAGGCCGAGAAAGACTTGCCCCGCAACCTCTGCCCGCTCATCAAGAGCAGCTACGGGTTCGGCAAGACCGACAAGTGCCCCTACTTCTACTTCTCCGATCTGGTGGTGGGGGAAACCACCTGCGACGGCAAGAAGAAGATGTACGAGTACATGGCCGAGTTCAAACCGGTGCATGTGATGCAGTTGCCCAATCGCGCCGATGACGAAGCCTCCCGCACCCTGTGGCGCAGCGAAATCGTCCGCTTCAAGGAGTTGCTGGAGCAGCAGTTCGGCAAGCCCATCAGCGAGCAGGCGCTGCGCGACGCCATCGTGCTGAAGAACCGCGAGCGCCGCGCACTGGCTGACTTCTACCGGCTGGGTCAGGTCAACCCGCCGGCTTTGAGCGGCACCGACCTGCTCAAGGTGGTCTATGGCGCCACCTTCCGCTTCGACAAGGAGCAGCTCATCAGCGAGCTGCAGGAGATGACCCGCCGCATCAAGGCCGAGTATGCCGAGGGCAAGCGGCTCGATGCCCGTCCGCGCATCCTCATCACCGGCTGCCCCATCGGCGGCGCGGCCGACAAGGTGGTGCACCTTATCGAGGAGCATGGCGGCTGGGTAGTGGGTTACGAGAACTGCACCGGCGCCAAGGCGACCGAGCAGTGCGTTAGCGAGGAGGGTGACCTGTTCGATGCGCTGACCGACAAGTATCTGGCCATCGGCTGCTCCTGCATCTCCCACAACCACCAGCGCATGAAGCTGCTTAGCCAGATGGTGGAGGAGTATCAGGCAGACGGGGTGATCGATGTGATCCTGCAGGCCTGCCACACCTATGCGGTGGAGTCGCTCGCCATCAAGCGTCACGTGCGCGATCGCCACGGCATTCCCTACATGGCGGTAGAGACCGACTACTCCAGTGCCGACAAGGGACAGCTGGCCACCCGGCTGGCCGCCTTTATCGAAATGCTGTGAGGAGGCGCAGTGTCACTCTCCATCGGGATTGACTCGGGCTCCACCGCGACCAAGGGGATCCTGTTTGACCACAGGGATGGCGGGCGTATCGTCCGCCGTTTTCTGGTGCCGACTCCCTTTCGTCCGCTGGCCGCGATCGAGCAAGGCTGGGAGGAGCTCTCGGCCGATTTGCCAGAGCGCCCCCACCTGACCCTGACCGGCTATGGCCGGGATCTGGCATCGTTCGCCGATCGCCGGGTTACCGAGATCTCCTGCCACGGGCTGGGGGCGCGCCTGCTCTGCCCATCGGTGCACACCGTCATCGACATCGGCGGGCAGGATAGCAAGGTGATCCAGCTCGATAGCGAGGGCAACCTCACCGACTTTCTGATGAACGACAAGTGCGCCGCCGGTACCGGCCGCTTTCTCGAGGTGATCACCCGCACTCTGGGAACTCGGGTCGAACAGCTCGACGAGCTGTTGGAGGGCGCAGAGCCCCACGACATCAGCAGCATGTGCACCGTGTTTGCCGAATCGGAGGCGATCAGCCTGCGCTCCGCGGGCATTCCGGCCGAGTCGATCCTGGCCGGCATCGTCCGCGCCATGGCCCGGCGCAGTGCCAACTTTATCGGCCGCCTCGGCGCCAGACCGAGCGTGCTCTTTACCGGCGGCGTCAGCCACTGTGCCACCTTCCGTCACTATCTGGCCGAAGGGTTGGGCTGCGAAGTGGCCACCCACCCGGATGCCCAGTTTGCCGGTGCGCTGGGGGCCGCCCTGTTCGGTGCGCGCGCCAGCACGGGAGGCAAATCATGAATCAGGAGTTTCTCTACCTGTTCCACTCCACCCTCGGCACAGTCAGACTGCGCAAGCGGCTGGAGCAGCACGGTCAGTCGTTTCGGGTCTGCGATGTGCCGCGCCTGCTCAGCGCTGGCTGTGGCCTCGCCATTCGCCTCCACTGCCCGCCAGACGAGTGGCAGCAGTGGTGCCAGAGTGGCGAAACCGCCGCCGTCTTTCGCTGCGAAGCGGACGGCGACTATCAGGAGCTGGCCTGCTATCCGGCCGATAGCTCGGACATGGCGAAGCAAACGCCAGTGGTTGGCAGTCGGAGTCATGGATGATAAAGAGCTATCCCATGGCTGTTTATCTGCGCATGCTGGCCAATCTGGCGCTGGGGGGATTCTTCCTCGCCTCGGCCGGGTTCAAGCTGGTATCCCCCGCCCTGTTTGTCGAACAGATCGCGGCCTTCGGGCTGATTTGGCCGTCACTGATCCCGCCGGTGGCCTGGGGGCTGATCGCGCTGGAGCTCTGTGCCGGGCTCGCGGTCATCGCCAACCGGCGCTGGGGATTGTGGCTGGTGATCGGGCTGCTCGCCCTGTTTATTCCGGTGTTGGGCTATGGCATTGCCATCGGGCTCGACATCTCTTGCGGCTGTCTTGGCAGGGCTGATCTCAGCTCGCTGCCGGAGGCCATTGTGCGGGATCTGCTGCTACTGACGCTTGCGGGCGCCCTGCTGCGAACTTCCCGCCCCGTTTTTCCCGTTCTAAAGGAGTAGTGACATGATGACATTGCGATCCCGCACCCTGCTGGCCTCGCTGATCGCCGCCAGTTTTGCCCTCGGTGGCTGTGGCGACAACCAGTTCGAGCAGGAGGTGAAGCTGGAGCAGTCGGCGGTGCAACTGGCGCAAGAGACACAGCAAGGGGGCTATCAGCTGCTGACCGTGGCCGAGCTGAAGACCCGGATGGACAAGGGTGAGGAGCTGGTGATCATCGACACCATGCCCTATGAGGACTCCTACAAGAAAGAGCACATCCCGGGCGCCAAGAACTTTGTCTTCGTGAAGGAGGCCAAGTCAGGCGACAACTGGAGCGAGATTGTCGAGGGGAGCGGCACGGCGGAGCAGTTCCAGGCGCTGCTGGGTGAAGACAAGTCCCGCCCGGTGGTGATCTACTGCGGCTTCGTCAAGTGCGGCCGCAGCCACAACGCCGCCGCCTGGGCGGTGACTCAGGGCTATCAGCAAGTCTATCGGGTGCCGGGCGGCATCTTCGCCTGGAAAGGGGCCGGTTACCCCGTCTCTGCCGAGTAAGCGCGTCTGCTCATAAGGTAATACAGTCGACATAAAAGAAGCCCGCAACTGCGGGCTTCTTTCATATTGGGCAACACTCGGAGTTAACTGGCGGCCTGCGTCTGCACCGTCTCCACGTTGGCCAGCTGCTGCTTGCCCAGCAACCGTTTGGTGATCATGGCCGCCATGATGGAGCCGTTGACGTTGAGAGCTGTGCGGCCCATGTCCACCAGCGGCTCGATGGCGATCATCACCCCCACAAGCGCGATGGGGAAGTTGAGGGTGGAGAGCACGATCAGCGCAGCGAAGGTGCCGCCACCGCCGACGCCAGCCACCCCGATGGAGCCCAGCGCAATGACCGGCAGCAGAGTCAGCAGGAACAGGGGATCAAAGGGGTTGATGCCGAGCATGGGAGCAATCATCGCCACCATCATGGCCGGATAGATGCCGGCGCAGCCGTTCTGGCCGAGGTTGGCACCGAACGAGGCGGCAAAGTTGGCGATGCTGGAGGGCACACCAAAACGCTGCTGGGTCTCGATGCTGAGCGGAATGGAAGCCGCGCTGCTGCGGGAGATAAAGGCGAAGGTGAGCACGCCCCACTCTTCCCGAAGATAGTGCAGCGGGTTCTGACCGATCAGCAGCAGGATCAGCATGTGCACCGCAAACATCGCCAGAATGGCGACGTAGCAGACCAGAATAAAGCCGAGCAGACTGAGGATCTCGCTCAGTGGATAGTGGGCCACCACCCGGGCGATCAGCGCCATCACGCCATAGGGGGTGAGCGCAATCACCACCCGCACCATCTTCATCACCCACAGTTGCAGGGTGTCGATGGCCACGGCGGCGCGGGCACCGGCCTCTGGATGCTCCGCCTTCAACTGCAGCAGGGCAACCCCCGCCAGCACGGTAAAGATCACCACCCCGATCACCGAGAGGCTGCGGCTACCCGCCATATCGGCGGCAAAGTTGGTGGGCACCAGCGAGAGCAGCAGGGCCGGCAGGGTCTGGGCACCGTCGATGGTGCTCATACTCTGTTGCAGGGCGGCGCTGTCGCTAGCGTGGCTCAGCAGCCCTGCGGCGGTGAGACCGCTTAGGTGGGTGATGGTCATCCCCACCACACCGGCAATCATCACCAGGGTCAGCATGGAGCCGATCAGCACGGCGCTGATCTTGCCGAGGGACTGGGCCTGCTCCAGCTTGTTGATGGCGGAGAGGATGGAGGTGAACACCAGTGGCATCATCACCACCTTGAGCAAACTGACATAGCCGCCGCCGACGATATTGACCCACTCCAGGGTCTGCTGAACGTCGGCATCATCGGCGCCCCAACCCAGTTGCAGCGCCAGCCCGAACAGGGCGCCAAGCAGCAGACCCGCAAGTACCTTGCGCGAGAGCGGCAAACCGGTAGGCAACCGGGTGAGAGCAAAACAGAGCAGACAGAAAACAAGCGATGCAATCAGGACAAACATCATGAATACCTGTAGCGGCCATCAGGCCGAAAGTGGATTGAAACGAAGGGAAATGCGGGCTGGGCCGCAGAACAAAACGCCGGAATGCAGGAGAGTGCAGGCGTCAAAAAGCAGCGGACGCCCAAGAGGGCGTCCGCTGGCAATCGGGGGTATTACTTCTTTACTGGGGCGTCGTACTGTTCGGGTTCGTCGCTATAGACGCAGACATTCCACTTCGCGGCCAAACCATCTTCCGCCAGGCAGTAACGCTCGAAGAACGCGGTGATCTCGGCGCGCTGGCAGTGCGCCTCGAAAGCCGCCATATCTTGCCAAATCTCGTTGAACACGATGGGGAAGCTCTCCCCCTCGGCAAACGGACTCGCGATGTGGCGGGTCACCCGATATTGCAGGCAGCCATCCTCACGCAGGGTATTGGGCTCGAGCGCCTGCAGCACCTGAAACAGGGCCTGCTCCTGACCGGGTTTGGGCAGGAATTGGGCAATGCAGTAAACCTTCTTGGACATGGGGTCCTCCTGGTTGTGGCGGGCTCAGGCTTGCTGCAGCGTGACCACTTGATTGTCGATAAGGCGGGCCTTGCCGAGATAAGCGGCCATCAGGATCACCAGCTGTGCGCTCTCGTCAGTGGCGGATTCGAGGGTGGCGGCATCGACGATGTCGATGGCATCGGTACGAAAACCGGCGTTGTCGAGACGCTGGCTGGCCTGCGCCACCAGCGACGGCAGGTGGTGATCACCCGCTTCAATCTGCTCGGCGATCCAGTTCATGGTGCGCGCCAGCTCGGGGGCGATGGCCCGCTCGGCAGCCGTCAGATAGCCGTTGCGGGAAGAGAGTGCCAGCCCGTCTTCGGCCCGCACGGTAGGCACGCCGACGATCTCGATGGGCATCGCCATATCGGCCACCATCTTGCGAATAAGCGCCAGCTGCTGGTAATCCTTCTGGCCAAAGCAGGCCACATCCGGCTGTACCAGATTGAACAGCTTGGTGACGACGGTACTGACACCACGGAAGTGACCCGGGCGCAGCGCTCCCTCCAGCAGATTGGAGAGACCCGGCACCTCGACGAAGGTCTGGCTCGCCAGCCCCTGCGGATACATGATCTCCGGGGTCGGGGTGAACACCATATCGACACCGGCCGCTTCCAGCGCAGCGCAATCCTGCTCCAGAGTGCGCGGATAGTTGGCGAGATCCTCAGCCTTGTCGAACTGCATCGGGTTGACGAAGATGCTGACCACCACCTTCTCGGCGTGGCTGTGCGCCTCTTTCACCAGCCTCAGGTGGCCCTGATGCAGGTTACCCATGGTGGGCACGAATGCAATGGCACGCCCTTCACGGCGCCATTGGCTGATCTGCTCACGCAGAACGACGGGATTATTTACGACCAACATCAGCAGTTCACCTTCCGATAAATCAAAAAGAGAGACGGGTTGCATCCACAAATAGCGCTCGGGCGGGATGGGGCACGAACATGGCTATCAGCAGTTCACCTTTAGATGAATCAATAAGATACGGATTAGCTATACAGATTAACTGTGCGAGGCTGACAAGCAGAGACGGGGGCCGCAGCCCCCATCATGCAACCGCCAGGATCAGTTGAAGCAGTGCTCCGGGCCGGGGAAGCTCCCCTCGCTCACCTGCTGGACATAGAGGCGGATGGCGGCACGCACATCGCCGGTCTCGGCCAGGAAGTTCTTGGTGAACTTGGGGACATAGCCGGAGGTGACGCCAAAGGCATCGTGCATCACCAAAATCTGACCATCGGTCGCGGGGCCGGCACCAATGCCGATCACCGGGATGCGAAGCGCCTTGGTGATGCGCTCGGCCAGCGCAGTGGGCACACACTCGAGCACCAGCAGCTGGATACCGGCCGCTTGCAGTTCGAGGGCCTGACGGTAGATCTCCTGCGCCTGAAACTCATCGCGCCCCTGCACCTTGAAGCCGCCAAAGACATGAACGGATTGCGGAGTGAGACCGAGGTGACCACACACCGGCACCCCGTTGCGGGTGAGGTGGCGGATGGAGTCACACAGCCAGTCGCCCCCTTCCATCTTGACCATGCGGGCACCGGCCGCCATCAGGCGGGCGGCGTTCTGGTAAGTCTGCTCGGGGGTGGCGTAGCTCATGAACGGCATGTCGGCGACCACCAGTGCCTTGCTGGCACCGCGCGCCACACAGTGGGTGTGATAGACCATCTCATCCATGTTGACCGCCAGGGTATCCTGACCCCCTTGCAGCACCATGCCCAGCGAATCGCCGATGAGCAGCACGTGGGCCCCCTCGTCGTCGAACAGCTTGGCAAAGGTGGCATCATAGGCGGTGATGGCGGTGAACTTTTGACCGTCCTGCTTCATCTTCAGCAGGCTGGCGGTGGTGATCTTGCTCATAGAGGCTCCTGTACGTCTGCACGCGGGGCAATGATGGCCAAATCATTGTGCGGGCAGCGGGCAACCAGTCGGGCGAGCGGGGTGCCGCAGGGCAGCACCAGAGCAGGCGCAATTTCGGCAAGGGGCAGCAGCACGAACTCCCGCTCCTTCATGCCGTAGTGGGGTACGATCAGGCGCTCATGGTTGATCACCTGATCCCCATAGAGCAGCAGATCGAGATCCAGAGTTCTCGGCCCCCAACGCTCATCTTTGCGCACACGTCCCTGTTCCAGCTCGATTTTTTGTAATTGATCCAGCAGCGCAAGGGGCGCGAGCCGGGTATTGAGCCGGGCCACGGCATTGACGTAGTCCGGTTGGTCAGCAGGCCCCATGGGGCGGCTGCTGTAAAACGACGAGGCCTCCACCAGCACAGATTCCGGCAACCTTGCCAAGGCGGCAACGGCGCGACGAGCCTGACCCAGCGGATCAGACAGGTTGGAACCAATGGCGATGAAGACCTCGGTCATCACGTCTGTTGTCACTCGGCCACTTTCGGTTTGCGGCGACGGGGACGACGACGGTTGCGGCTGTTGCTGCTGCGCTTCTCGCCATCGTGGCTACGGACCTCACCGCGCTCACCGCTTGCCGGGCGACGGGTCGCTTCCCGTTGCAGTTGCGGGCGCACATCCGGATTGGAGGCAACATAGCGCTCCCACCAGCTGGCCAGCTCGCCGAGACCGCGCTCGACCCGGTTGCGCAGCAACAGGAAGTCGAACGCCGCGCGGAACTTGGGATGCTCCATGGCGCGCTCGGGGTGCTTGCCCTGACGACGGGTCAGCCGCTGTTGCAGTGCCCAGATGTCGCGGACATCTGTGGTGAAACGGCGGGGAACGGCGATGATCCGCACCTGATTGTCCAGCACCTCGTTGATCGCCAGCATGAAGGCGTCATACCAGGGCAGGCCGCTCTCGTTCTCCAGCACCCGACCACGGGCCTCGACGCAGCCCCACAGCAGGGTGGCGTAGAGGAAGGCGGGGGTGACGCGCTTATCTTCGCGGACGCGGGTGTCGGTATCGATCAGCGCCTGCTCGATAAACTGCTCGTAGGGCGAGTTGCCGTGCGGGGTAAACAGCGCAGCCACTTGCGGGAAGAGCTGCTGGAACAGGCCATACTCGCGCAGCAGTTTGTAGGTCGCCAGACCGTCGCCAGCCAGGAACAGCTTGAGGGTCTCCTCAAACAGGCGGGCTGCAGGGATGTCTTGCAGCAGTGGCGCCAGCTCCTTGATGGGGGCAGCGGTACGCGGACTGATGGTCATATCCAGCTTGGCGGCGAAGCGCACGGCGCGCAGCATCCGCACCGGATCTTCACGATAACGGGTCTCGGGATCGCCGATCAGCTCAAGCTTGCGCTCGGCCAGATCTTCCAGACCCCCTTCGAAATCGTGCAGGGTGAAATCTTTGGCGCTGTAGTAGAGGGCGTTGACGGTAAAGTCGCGGCGCTCGGCATCCTCTTCGATGGTGCCGTAGACGTTGTCGCGCAGCAGCATGCCTTCATCAGACTGGGCCGACACATGTTTGCTGGTATTGACCTGATGGTGGTGACCCCGGAAGGTGGCCACTTCGATCACGTCACGACCAAAGACAATGTGGGCCAGGCGGAAACGACGGCCAATCAGGCGGCAGTTGCTGAACAGCGCCTTGATCTGCTCCGGCGTCGCATCGGTTGCGATGTCGAAATCCTTGGGCGTCTTCCCGAGCAGCAGATCCCGGACTCCGCCGCCGACCAGGTAGGCCTCATAGCCCCCTTTGTTCAGGCGATAGAGCACCTTGAGTGCATTCTCGCTGATCTCTTTGCGCGAAATAGGGTGCTGATCACGGCTTAAGGTACGACGTTGACCGGCGACACGGGCTGGAATGGGGGATTCCACCGACTGCTCGCCGTCTTCCTTGCCGAGCACCTTGCGGCAAAAGTTTGCGATCTGGGAAAAAATGGTACACCTCTTCATGACTTCTAAATTGACGGGAGGCCAAAAAATAGCGGCCTATCATAGCTCACGCCTAACCAAATGAAAAACCGTGCTGACAATTGATCCCGCATGAAACCGTCCGCCAGCGAAAATAGCGGTCAATCTGCACATAGCTCAGGCCTTATTACACGAAAACCGGCTCTTTTTACTCAAGGTCCAGCGGGATTTTCTCGCTGGCGGGCACCCGTTCTAGCTGCCAGTTGGCGATGCCCCATTCGATGATCTCGTCGATCCGGCTTGCCATCAGCTCGGGCGGCGGGCACTGGCCGAGGAAGTGCAGCGCCTGCCACAGGGCCGGTCGCACCTCATCGAGCGCCAGGGCCGGCGCATGGTTCTGCTTGGAGAGCTTGTTGCCATCAGCCAGTACCGCCAGCGGCAGGTGCACCCAGTAGGGCACCGGCGCCCCCAGGGTCTGGTAGAGGGCAATCTGGCGCACCGTGGGTTCGAGCAGATCGGCGCCGCGCACTATCTCGGTGATGCCGCTGTCCATATCATCCACCACTACTGCCAAGTTGTAGGCGTAGAGCCCGTCGCGGCGGCGGATAATGAAATCCTCCTCGGCGAGCGCCGCCGGTACCGCGATATGGCCCTGCAAACGATCGTCGAAGTGGTAGACCGGATGGTGCTGGCGCAGCCGGGCGGCGCAACCTTCGGCCGCAAGCCCCAGCGTGCGGCAGTGGCCGCTGTAAAGACCGCCCGCGGCCATGATTTCGCGCCGGGTGCAGCGGCACCAGTAGAGGTCCCCCGCCCGATAGAGCTGGTCGATGATCTCGTCATAACGGCCGTGGCGCGCGCTCTGGAACATCACCTCCCCATCCCACTCAAGGCCATATGCCTCAAGAGTCTTGAGGATCAGGTTCGCTGCCCCTGCCATTTCCCGCGGCGGGTCGATATCCTCGATGCGCACCAGCCAGCGCCCCTGCTGCGCTCTGGCCTGCAAAAAGCTGCCGAGGGCCGCAATCAGCGAACCGAAGTGGAGCGGGCCTGAGGGTGAAGGTGCAAAGCGGCCGACATAGGGACGTGCAAGGGGTGAGGACGGGGGATTCACTGGCATGACTGTTCGGGTAAGCGATTCATTGAGGCTGCATTCTGGGGCGCGACCGCCAAAAGCTCAATAAAAAAGGGAGCCCGCGAGCTCCCTTTTTCATATACCAGAGGGTCGGGATCAACCGGCCATCTGTTTTTCCTTGATCTCGGCCAGCGTCTTGCAATCGACACAGAGGTCGGCAGTCGGACGGGCTTCCAGACGACGGATACCGATCTCGATACCGCAATGTTCGCAGTAACCGAAATCATCGTCTTCAAGCAGCTGCAAGGTCTTCTCGATCTTCTTGATCAGCTTGCGTTCACGGTCGCGGGTACGCAGTTCAAGAGCGAACTCTTCTTCTTGCGCGGCACGATCCACGGGATCCGGGAAGTTGGCAGCCTCGTCTTTCATATGGTCGACGGTACGATCAACTTCCTGCATCAGTTGGTTGCGCCAGGCACCCAGGATCTTGCGAAAATGCGCCTTTTGTTGGTCATTCATGTACTCCTCACCCGGCTTTTCCTGGTAAGGCGCGACACCCGCAATGGCCAGGGGGCCCAGAGATTTCCTGTTTTCGCCTGTTGGCATGCCCTGTCTCCTAATTCAGCACGCTACCCGTGCCATCCATAAATTGAGGGCGACATCTATAGCAGAAGGGTAACGGGTAAGCAAACAAGCCGTACCAATAATGTTACCCACTCCAATATTTATGCACTCCCCTCGGGTAACAGGTGACCAGATTCAAACGGGATAAACCCTTGAGCCACCATGCCTTGCACCCCAACATGGGGCCGATAGCATAAAATTTCAACCCCCGCCGCGATTGCCTGCTCAATTAGCAGACTATAGTGCGGATCTATATGGGTTGCAGGGCGCATCCGGCTTATTCCGGAGTGCAACACCATAAAGAGCAGCACGGCCCTGTGGCCCGCCGCTTTCATGGCCATCAACTCGCGCAAATGCTTGGCACCACGGGCGGTGACCGCATCCGGGAAGTAGCCCATGCCAGCCTCCTCCCGCTCGTCGAGCAGGGTGACCGATTTTACCTCGATGTAACAATTGCCCTTTTCGTCATCTTCCAGCAACAGATCGATGCGACTGTTCTCTTCGCCATACTTCACCTCGGTGCGCAACCGGCTGTACCCCGCCAGCGGAGCGATAGCCTCCTGCTCGATCAACTCCCGGGCGATCTGATTGGCGCGCGCCGTGTTGACGCAGATAAAGTGGCCCGCCGGGCTCTCGGCGACCTCCCAGCTGTTGGGCAGCTTGCGCTTGGGGTTATCGGAAGTGGAGTACCAGACCCGGGTGCCTGGATCGGCACAACCGGTCATGGCACCGGTGTTGGCGCAGTGGATAGTGATGACCTCGCCGTTATCGAGTTGCACATCGGTCAGAAAGCGCTTGTAGCGGGCCAGCAGCTGGCCCGATTGCAGGGGGGGGTCAAAAATCACGGGTTAGCCCTCCGCACGTCTTCTTTTACCCGGGCGCGCAGCGGCCAGCAGGCAAGCGGCTCGTAGCGCACCCCGTCCGGAGTCGAGACGGATTGATAGAGGCAGAACTCATCTGCCTGCAGCAGAAAATTTGGGGCTGGCAGGATGGCAGGCGCCTCGCCCGCCTTGCGCGACAGGGTGACGTGGGGGCGATAACCCTGCTCGCCATTGCCAAGACGCAACTTCTCACCGTGGCGGCGCAGCGCCTTCGCCAGCACGGTCAGCTCGTTGGGCCACTCCTTCGGGCCAATCCAGGCGGCCTTGGCCCGGCTGAACCAGCCGGTCTCATCCAGCCTGATGGAGAGCGGCGGACAGTGCTGACGCTCCACGGCGGCGATCAGGCGGCGGGTGGTCAACTCGTCCGCCTCACCCAGAAAAGCCAGGGTCAGGTGGAGGTTGGCTTGCGGCACCGGCTGACCGGGCCAGGGCAGCAGATCGCGCCAGGCGATGAGCTCGGGGGCGAGCTCCTTGACGGGCAGGGCAAAGAAGAGTTTGGCCATGTGGTGATAATGCCTTTTTCACGCTCATTGGATGGGCTCATTCTATGGCAGCTATCCGGCCATGTCTCGCCAGCCTCCCGCCCGAGTGGCCATATCCGCACATCCACTCACGGTGGCGCGGGTGGCTGTGGCAGAATAGGCGCCGTTTTACCGGTTGCCACAGAAGGTGCTCATCGCTTTGTCCCAGCTCCCCATCGTTTCGGTATTGCCCGAACTCTTTGCCGCCCTCGACAGCCACACCATCGTGATCCTGCAGGCGCCACCCGGCGCGGGCAAATCGACTCTGCTGCCGCTGGAGCTGGTGCGTCAGAACCGGCTGCCCGGCCGCATCATCATGCTGGAACCAAGGCGCCTGGCTGCGCGCAATATCGCCACTTTTCTGGCTCGTCAGCTGGGGGAGAAGGTGGGCGAGCGCATCGGCCTGCGGGTGCGTGGCGAGAGCCGCACCAGCTCAGCGACCCGGCTCGAGATCGTCACCGAAGGGGTGCTGACCCGGATGTTGCAGCAGGATCCCGAGCTTACTGGCGTTTCGCTGGTGATCTTCGATGAGTTCCACGAACGCAGTCTGCACGCCGATACCGCGCTGGCCTTCGCTATCGAGAGCCAGCAGGGATTGCGCGATGACCTCAAGCTCCTGGTGATGTCCGCCACTCTGGATGGCATGGCACTCGAGACCTTGCTGCCGGATGCCCCTGTGGTTCGCTCCGAGGGGCGTGGTTTCCCTATCGATTACCACTACCGCCCCGCCAATCGCCAGCAATGGCTGGAGCCGCAGGTCGGCGCCGTGGTACTCGAAGCGCTGGCCGAGCAAGATGGCAGCCTGCTGGTCTTTCTGCCGGGACAGGGTGAGATCGAGCGACTGGCGCAATGGTTGGCAGACAAACTGCCGGACGACATGACCCTCGCCCCCCTCTACGGTCGCCTCGATATGGCGGCGCAGCAGGCAGCCATCGAACCGGCGCCTGCCGGCCGCCGTAAGCTGGTGCTCACCACCAATGTGGCGGAGACCTCCCTCACTATTGAGGGGATTTCGGTGGTGATCGATAGCGGGCTGGAACGACGGGCTTCCTTTGATCTGAAAAGCGGCGTCACCCGACTGGAGACACGCCAGATAGCCAAATCCTCCGCCACCCAGCGGGCAGGCCGCGCCGGTCGCCTCGGCCCCGGTATCTGCTACCGGCTCTGGAGCAGCGAGGTGCAGGAGCGACTCGCCGAGCAGAGCCCGCCAGATATCCTCACTCAGGAGCTGACCGGCCTGCTGCTGGACGCCGCCCAGTGGGGGGCAAAGGTGGAAGATCTGCCGCTGCTGGACATGCCCCCCGCCGCCGCGGTGGCCTGCGCCCAGCGGCTGCTGGTTGCCCTTGGCGCCATGAAGCCGGAGGGTGAGCAACAACTCACTCCCGCTGGCCGTGCCATGGCGGCCTTCGGTACCCACCCTCGTCTCGCCCGCATGCTGCTGCGCGCCCGCGAGCTGGAAGCTGAAGGTCTGACAGGGATTGTCGCCGATGCCGCTTATCTGGTGGCGTTGCAGGAAGAAGATCTGCGAGGATCGGAGCGCCTCTCTGTGCTGTTCCACCGCCGTCAAAGTGCCCTGCGCCAGAGCGCGGCCCGCTGGTTTGAACGGCTTGGCGCCCGCCCTGCCAGTGCGCAGGGTCAGTGGCTGGGGCTGCTCTGCGCCCTCGCCTGGCCGGATCGCATCGGCAAACTGCGTAGCGGCAGTCGCTATCAACTCAGTGGTGGGGTGAGCTGCGATCTGGTAGAAGGTCATCCCTGTCAGGGACAAGCCGCCCTTATCGCCATCGAGATGGGGCAGAACGATCGCGGCAGCCGCATCTTTATCGCCGAACCGATAGAGCTGGATGAGCTGGCGCGTCTGCTGCCGGAGCTGGTGAGCGAGCGCCAGTGGTTCGACTGGGACGAGCGCGAGGAGCGGGTGCGCGCCGAACGCCAGCAGGTGATCGGCGAGCTGGTGCTGAGCCAGCGACCGCTGACCGAACTCTCTGACGAGCAGAAAGGGCGCTGCCTGCTGCAAGGCATTCGCCGCAAGGGGCTGCATGTGCTGCCCTGGGACGAGAGCAGCGAAGGGCTGCTGGCCCGCCTGCGCTGCGCCCGCGACTGGCTGCCCGATGAGGGGTGGCCCGCGATGGATGACGAGAGCCTGCTGGCCACGCTGGAACTGTGGCTGCTGCCAGCGGTGAGCGGTATGACCCGGCTGGAGCAGCTGAAAAAGCTCAACCTCGGCGACATCCTGCGCCAATCCCTGCCCTGGCCGTTGCCCAAACGGCTGGACGAGGCACTGCCGAGCCACTTTGCGGCGCCCACTGGCAGCCGGGTGCGGATCCGCTATCAACCGGGGCAGGCACCGGTGATCCCGGTACGCATTCAGGAGATGTTCGGCCAAGGTTCGACCCCCTGCGTGGCCGATGGCCGGGTACCGCTGGTGGTGGAGCTGCTCTCCCCCGCCCAGCGACCGCTGCAGATCACCGCCGATCTGGCCGCCTTTTGGGCTGGCTCCTACGAACAGGTGAAGAAAGAGATGAAGGGGCGCTATCCCCGCCACTACTGGCCGGATAATCCGCTGGAAGCGATGCCGACCAAAGTCACCAAAAAGAAGATGGGCATCTAGGTTCGGCGGGTTAATCCCGCTCGAACGTTCGCGAATGCGACATAACAAGTAGAAAGGAAAGCAAAGAGGATTTATGGCAACCCAACGACGCAAGCGTGCCCCCAAGAAGGCAGCGCCCAAACGCACCATCTGGCGCAAGCTGTTCTGGCTTGGCTTCAAGCTCTCCCTGGTGGTGGCGGCCTTTATGGTGGTGTTTGGCATCTACCTCGATACCAAGGTGCGCGAGCGCTTCGATGGCGAGAAGTGGCAGTTGCCGGTGATGGTCTACAGCCGCCCGCTGGAGCTCTACCCCAGCCAGCGCCTGTCGCGGGACCAGATGCTGCGCGAGCTCAACATGCTGAGCTACAAGCAGGTGCGCCAGCCTCACACGCCGGGTGAATACACCATCAACGGCAACCGCATCGAGCTGATTCGCCGCCCGTTCGAGTTCTATGATGGCGCCGATGGAGCCCGCGGCCTGCGCCTCACCTTCAACGGCCCGCGCCTCGAGGGGATCCAGTCGCTGGAGAACCAGCGCCAGCTCGGTTACGCCCAGATGGACCCGGTGCTGCTCGATCGCCTCAATACCGAAGATCGGGAAGATCGCCTGCTGGTGCGTATCGCCGAAGTGCCCGACAGCCTGCTGGTGACCCTGCTCACCACCGAAGATCGCGACTTCTACCAGCATGGCGGCGTCTCGCCGGTGGCCATCATGCGCGCCATGTTCGCCAACCTGATCGCGGGTCGCACCGTGCAGGGGGGCAGTACCCTGACCCAGCAGCTGGCCAAGAACTTCTTCCTGACCCGTGAGCGCAGCCTGTGGCGAAAACTGCAGGAAGCCTATATGGCGGTGCTGATCGACTATCGCTACAGCAAGGACGAGATCCTGGAGTCCTACCTCAACGAGGTCTATCTGGGGCAAAACTTCTCGCAAGGGGTCTACGGTTTCGGCCTCGCCTCCTACTTCTACTTCGGCATTCCGGTCAACGAGCTGGATATCGATCAGGTCGCCCTGCTGGTCGGTCTGGTGAAAGGCCCCTCCTATTACGATCCCTGGCGCTTCCCGGAGCGGGCCAAGACCCGCCGTGATCTGGTGCTGAAGCTGCTGATGGATCACGGCAGCCTGACCCAGGCCGAATATGAGCTGGCCAGCCGCCAGCCCCTCGGCATCATCGCTCGCGGCCAGATGAGCTATGGTCGCACCCCGGCCTTTATGGGGCTGCTCAAGCGGGAGATCCAGAGCCGCTTCGGCGCCGATCTGCTCAAGCAGTCTGGCCTCAAGATCTTCACCAGCCTCGACCCCATCGCCCAGCACGCGGCCGAGCGGGCGGTCGAATCAGGCCTCGCCGATATCGAAAAACTGCGCGGCAAAAAGAAGCTGGAGGCGGCCATGGTGGTCTCCGACTGGCACAAGGGCGAAGTAGTCGCACTGGTGGGTGGCCGCGATCCCCGCTACGCAGGGTTCAACCGGGCGCTGGATGCCCGCCGCCAGATCGGCTCGCTAGTGAAACCGGCGGTCTACCTCACCGGTCTCTCCAACGGCCTGACGCTCGCGACCCCACTCAAAGATCAGCCGATCCGTATTCGCGGTCAGGATGGCCAGGTCTGGACACCGCAAAACTACGATCGCAAGTTCCGCCAGAGCGTGCCGCTGATGGATGCGCTGGCCAGCTCACTCAACGTGCCGACCGTCAATCTGGGTCTGCAAGTGGGGCTGGAAAAAGTGGTCGATACCCTGCACAAGCTGGGAGTCCAGCAGGAGATCCAGCCCTATCCGTCGCTGGTGCTGGGGGCGGTCGCCCTCTCCCCTCTGGAGGTGAACCAGATGTATCTGCCCATCGCCAATCAGGGGCTGACCCAGCCGCTGTCGGCCATTCGCGCCGTAGTCAACGGGGATGGCAGCCTGCTCTATCAGCATGATCAGACCGCCAAGCGGGTCACCGACCAGCAAGCAAGCTGGCTGACCCTATTCGCCATGACCAAGACGGTGAGTCAGGGCACGGCCCGCGCCCTCAGTGCCAAGTTCCCGGGCGCCACCATGGCGGCCAAGACAGGCACCACCAACGAGCTGCGCGACTCCTGGTTTGCCGGGATGGACAACAACGAACTGGTCAGTATCTGGGTCGGTCGCGACGACAACACCCCGGCGGGCTTGACCGGTGCCAGCGGTGCCCTGCAGCTCTTTAGCGGCTACATGAGCCAGCGCGGCGTCAACAGTCTGGGACTGAAGATGCCGGAAGGGGTCACCTGGGCAAACTTCTCCCGCGCCAGCGGCACCCGCGTCACCAGCGACTGCCCGGGCAGCCTGCAGGTGCCGGCCAAAGCCTCCACCATGGGCTCCCCGGCCGGTTGCGCCAGCAGTGCGACGCCACGCAGTGCGCTGGATGACTGGTTCGGCGGTTTCTTCAACTAGATCAACGATACGGGCAGCGCAGGCTGTCCGTTCACTATGCTGCTGACAAGGAAACACCATGACCTTTCCGCTGTTTGACGCCATCCACCATGTGGCCATCATCGCCAGCGATTACCCACGCTCGCGCCACTTCTACCACGAGGTGCTGGGGCTGCCCATCATCGCCGAGACCCTGCGCGAAGCGCGCCAGTCGTGGAAACTGGATCTGGCCCTGCCGGACGGCAGCCAGCTGGAGCTGTTCAGCTTCCCCTCGCCTCCCGAGCGCCCCTCCCGCCCCGAGGCGTGCGGCCTGCGCCATCTCGCCTTTCGGGTCAGCGATCTTGACCGGGTCATCGCCCATCTGCTGGCCCATCGGGTCGAGGTAGAGCCGGTACGGGTGGACGAGCTGACCGGCAAGCGCTTTACCTTCTTCGCCGACCCCGACGGCCTGCCGCTGGAACTCTACGAAGCGCCGTGCTGAGCCTGAGTCGGTCAAACAGTCTGCCAAACAAAAAGCCGCCCGGCGAAACCGGGCGGCTTTTCTTATTGCTTCAGGTTATCAGGCGGTAGTCAGCATAACGACAGCCAGCGCCATCACCATCATGCCAGCCCAGCCAATGGGCTTGAGCCGCTCACCGAAGAAGAGCAAACCGCCCAGCGCCGTACCGACGATGCCGATAGCCCCCCAGGTGGCGTAGGCAACAGCCAGGTCAATCTGGCCGCCACTTACCGCTTCCGAGAGCAGGGTAAAGGCGCCGAGTACCAGCATGATCCCCAGGAATCCCCACCCCTTGTAACGAAAACCCTTGGAGCGGTTGATGGCCATGTTGGCACCGATATCGATCAGTGCGGCACCCAGTACAATCACAAACGGACTCATGCTGTGGCCTCCGCTTCTACTGACTTGTCTGCGGGCTCATCATGGGTCTCCCCCATGGTCACCATAACAATCCCCACTATCGCGAGAGCCAGGCCAATCAGCTCCTGAACGGTCACATCGTAACCAAGGAACATGACCGACACTATGGTGATCAAGGTGATCCCGAGCCCCTCCCAGAGCGCAAACGCAATACCAATGGAGATTGTTTTGGCGGCTTTCGCCAGCAACCAGTACGAGAAACCGATCAACAGCCACATCGGGATGTAATTCATCCAGCCAGCCCCCTGCTCGGGGATCATGGCCATGCTGGAGGTACCGGCGACCTCGGTCACGATGGCGCCGGTCAAAAACAGCCGGGCCAGAAACATACGACTTAATAACATATAAGATGCCTTTGTTGCTTCGACGGGAGAGATGGTAAACGGGGAGAAGCAACTCGCGACAATCGCTCAGCGTCGATTATTCCGACGCCACAGGTTTGCCTTGCCTTGGTTCGGCACGCTAAGGTGATGGTGAAAAACTCCGCCACAACCTGTAAAACATGAAGCTATATCAGATAGAACTCTTTGTAGAGTCAGCCAATAGCGGCTCTATTGCCAACACCGCCCGTCGCCTCGGCAAAAGCCGCAGCGCCGTCAGCACCTCCATCGCGGCGCTGGAAGTTGAGCTTGGCGTCGAACTTTTTGAACGAGGCGCCAATCAGAGTCGGCTGACCGAAATAGGCGAGCTGGTGCTTGATGATTGCACTCGCCTGCTGCAGGCAGCCAACAGCCTGCAGCAGAAGTGCAAACATTACGCCTCTGGGGCCGAAGTAGCGCTACGGGTCGCCCGCGATGACGCGATTCCCGAACCGGTATGGCGCGAGATGCTGACCGCCTTGCACAGCCAGTTTCCCGGCACCAGTATCTCGCTGGTGCTCGCCTCCCCACCCGAACTGCCGGCGCTGGTGGAAGAGGGATTCGTCGATGCCGCTTTTGGCCTTATTACCGAAGATCAGGAGCGCAGCGGCCTCAATATCGACGTGCTCAACCCGATCCGCACCCTGATGGTGGTGGCCCCCAGCCATCCGCTGGCCGGACTGAAGCGGGTCAAACAGCAGGATCTGACCGATCACACCCAGGTTACCCTCTCGTATGTAGATGAATTTTCTGTAAAAAGCCTGCTACCTGTGGGAGGGCAGCATATCGGTCTCTCCAGCTTCGAGTTGATGCGCAATGCGGTGCTGGACGGACTGGGCTGGGCGGTGCTCCCCTCGCCGCTGATCCAGAGCCAACTGCGACAAGGCTCCCTGCTGACCCTGAAACACAAGTTCAGCCTGCAGTGGCGGGATTACGGGGTCTATCTGGCGGAAAACGCCTATCACGGCAAGGTGTTGGCCTGGTTGAAGAAGTCGATCCAGGGGTATCTGGAACCTTTCGAGTAGCGATAAAGAGGCGGAGCCAGCTCACGATATCTACTTATCCTGATGATCCGAGCGGATGTGATCGTGCATACTGTTCACATACTCATTGAGCGCCGGAGGCGTAACCGATATGAGCAGTGCCCAAGACAAGGACGATATCTTGCTGGACGACGACATCATCGAACTCGATGATGAGGAGGTCGTGGTCCCCAAGGCACTCAACCCATGGCAAGTGCTGATCGTGGATGATGAGCCGGATATCCATCATGCCACCCGCCTGGCCCTCTCCAACATTCACTACAAATCCCGTCCACTGGAGCTGCTCAATGCCTACAGCGGCGCCGAAGCTGGCCGCATGCTGGAGGCCAATCCCAGGATTGCGCTGATCCTGCTCGATGTGGTGATGGAGACCGAAGACGCAGGTCTGCGGCTGGTGCACCGGATCCGCAACGAAATGCACAACTCGCTGGTGCGGATCGTGCTGCGTACCGGCCAACCCGGCCAAGCCCCCGAGCAGCGGGTGATCCTCGATTACGACATCAATGACTACAAGACCAAGACCGAGCTGACGGTACAAAAGCTCTACACCACTGTCATCGCATCCCTGCGTTCATACGAAACTCTCAGCGCCATCGACAAGAGTCGGCAGGGGCTCGGCAAAATTCTCGAAGGGGCGGGCGATCTCTACCATCTTCATTCACTCAAGGAGTTTGCCTCCGGCGTGCTGAAACAGATCAGCGCCATTCTCGATGTGGGCACCGAAGGGGCTATCTGCGCCGAGCGCCGTCCCGGCGAACAGGGGCTGGAGATCCTCGCCGCTACCGGCGACTACGAGACTCTGCTGGATGATGGCAAGATCACCGACTTTCCCACCCTCAATGACTCGGTCATGAAGGCACTGGCGGCGCGCTGCAACCGCTTTGAACACCCGCAGGACTCCCTCTATATCGCCGCCCAGAATGGTCGCGAGTTCGTGTTGAGTTTTACCCCGACCCAGCCCCTCGATCCCCTCGAGTGCGATCTGCTGGATGTCTTCTGTCAGCGCATCTCGGCGGCCTACGACAATCTCTATCTCTACAATCAGCTGCTGCGCGCCCAGGAGGCCACCGTGGTGGCGCTGGCGGCGCTGGCAGAGTTTCGCGACTCCGATACTGGCGAGCATGTCTTGCGGGTGCAGAAACTCTCGGATGCCATCGTGGCCGAATTGAAGCAGATGGCAGCCTATCCCGAGCAGCTGACCCCGGAGTTTGTCGAGATGATCGGCATGGCCTCCATCCTGCACGATGTGGGCAAGGTGGGCACCCCGGATCATATCCTGCACAAGCCCGGACGTTTCGACCCTGAAGAGCGGGCCATCATGGAGCAGCATGCCGGCATCGGCGCCAATATCCTGCACAAGGCGGGCGAAATGGTGGAGGGAACCAGCTACCTCTCTCTCGGCGCCGAAATCGCCCGAGGCCACCACGAGCACTTCGATGGCAAGGGCTATCCGCAGCAGCTGGCTGGTCAGCAGATCCCCCTGTCGGCGCGGATTGTGGCGGTAGTCGATGTATTCGATGCCCTGCTCAGCAAGCGCCCCTACAAAGAACCCTGGACGCTGGCGCAGACCATGGAGTATATCCAGTCCCGCTCCGGTACCCAGTTTGACCCTCATGTCGTAACAGCCCTGTCGCGACTGGTCAACGAGTCGAGACTCCCCTACTCGCTCTGACCCCCTTTGCTCGCAACTCCACATGCCCTGCCGGTGACCAAGGTCAGCGACAGGGCATCAAAACAGCTGTTTTGTTGCATCCCGCACACATCAAAGCGCCGCAAACCGGAAACATCCTCCTTCTTTGTTAGCGATATCCGCTGAAATATGGTCATTTAACATCACATCGCTATAATATCGGCCTGCAAACCTGATACTAACAACGAAGGAATTATCATGAGCCTGAACCTGGTACCGGCCGGCAAGAGCCTGCCCGACGATATCTATGTCATCATCGAAATCCCGCAGAATGCCGACCCGATCAAATACGAAGTCGACAAGGACAGCGGTGCTATTTTCGTCGATCGCTTCATGTCTACCCCGATGTTCTATCCGTGCAACTACGGCTACGTGAACGCGACCCTCTCTCTGGATGGTGACCCCGTCGACGTACTGGTTCCGACCCCCTACCCGCTGCTGGCCGGTTCCGTCATTCGCTGCCGCCCGGTTGGCGTGCTGAAGATGACCGACGAATCTGGCGAAGATGCCAAGATCGTTGCTGTACCGCACTCCAAGCTGACCAAGCAGTACGACCACATCCAGGATGTGAACGATCTGCCGGAACTGCTGAAAGCCCAGATCCAGCACTTCTTCGAGCGCTACAAAGAGCTGGAAGCGGGCAAATGGGTCAAGGTGGAAGGTTGGGGCGACAAGGCCGCTGCCGAAGCCGAGATCAAAACCTCTGCCGAGCGTTACGCTGCCAAGTAAGCATCACTCGGTTTGTAAAAAAGGCGCCTTATGGCGCCTTTTTTGTCGGTGTTTGCGGCAGCTGACCGGCCGCATCTTCGGCAGGATTGCCCTGAATGTATATTTCACGGCCATCTTTCTGGTAGGGACGATAGTAATCACCGCCACAGCGATAGCCGCCGCCCGGCTGGCTCATCAGCTCGCAGTTGACCGGCAACACCTCCAGCCACTTGATGGCCTGCTGGTAGCGCAGCCACTCCTGCCATTCGTGCTCGCGTGCCAGCTGATCACGCAGGGCAAAGGTATCCGCAATGGACATCCCCTTGTTGACGATCACCTGACCCGCCATGGCTGGCAGGCTGAGCAGCCCAAACAGCACTATGATCCAAGGCTTCATAACCCCTCCAGAGTGACTTAATTTCACAATTAAATTAAAAGTCACATCAATCTGTTATCCAGATCACAAAACGAAACATCACCAAAGTGGTGCCGGCTCACCTAGTTGTTAATTATCGTCCACGGCAGGAAGCACCACCATGAAGCTGACCCCCGCGCTGTTGCTCAGCCTCACTCTCTGCACCACTCTTGGTGCTACAAGCAACGCCAGCGAAATCAACATGAGCTGGCAGTGGCAATCCACCGATGGCCAGCGCAAGCACTTCCAGCTGACCACCGACGATCAGGTGATGGCCGCCAGTCGCCACGAGATGAGCCTGCTGAAAGCTTCCCTCACCAATCCGCTGGAGACGCTCTACGCCTATATCAGCCCGCGGCTCTACAACAGCATCAACCTGATCAATCAGAGCAGCCCCGAGACCGCTACCAAATTTCGCAATCTGGAGCAGGCCTTCACCCTGCGGGACGACAGCATGGAGTCGCTGCTGTTCTGGCAAGCCTACCAGCAGTATCAGGAGGATGCCTTCTACCAGATGAGGGTGATCCCCTGCGTCCATCCTGCCAATCGCAAACTGCCATGCGTGCGACCCGATTACTCCCAGCTCTTCTACCACTTCAAAGGGCACCTCAAGCCACTGGCGCAGCAGTTTGCGGCCAAGGATCTCGCCACCAGCGTCAGCCTGCTGCAGGAGTGGCTGAACGCCATTCCCACCCAGCCGGAGCAGCTGGATCACTTCGCACCGCCGCTGCAGGCACTGCAAGATAACAAGGCCGACAGCGATGAGAAGGCGCTGCTGATGGCCAGTCTGCTGGCGGAGCTGGCCCCGCAATATGTGCTCAGCATCATCTACCCGGATATCAGCATCGGCAGCGTCTCCCCTGCCTGGCTGGCCATTACGGCAGACAGTGGCGTACCCGGTGATGTGGTGGTGATCAACAATCAGCGCCATGTGCTGCTGACCGGCTCGTCCCTGCTGGCCCAGCAGATGACCATGGCCAAGATCCCCCTCATCAGCGAGTCGCTCTACTGACGCAGACAGCTCAGACCAGCAGCCAATTCATTGATTTTTATCGATGTCATGCCATCCTAGCCGCCCTTGCCAGCCAACAACCTGACTGGCGGGGCGCCGACGCTTCTGAATTGCGATCTTATTTAACACTTTTTAAACAGATCCGATCAGTTTAGGATGAAGCTCGCCCATTCCCTCAATCCGAAACTCGTTATAACATAACAAATGGAGTGTCATCAGGATGAAACATCTCGTACTTACTTTGGCGCTGCTGCCATCTCTGGTCTTTGCTCACAACTTCAAGGATGGCAACCCGGTGCCGCTGGTCAATGTCAGTGACAAGGGCGAGCTGGTACTGAATGGCAAGGAGATCGGCTACCAGCCGTGGCAAAGCACCTCGCTCACCGGCAAGGTGTTCTTGATCCAGCATATTGCAGGTCGCTCCAGTGCCAAGGAGCTGAACGCCCCGATGATCGAGGCAATCAAGGCCGCCAAGCTGCCGCAAGACAAGTACCAGACCGTTACCGTCATCAACAGCAATGACGCCATCTGGGGCACCTCCGGCTTCGTGAAGAGCAGTGCCGAGGACAGCAAGAAAGAGTTCCCCTGGTCCGCCATGGTGCTGGATGCCAAGGGCATGGCGCGCAACGCCTGGGATCTGACGCCGGAAAGCTCGGCGATCATCCTGCTGGATAAAGAGGGCAAGGTGCTGTTTGCCAAAGATGGCCAGCTCGATGCCAACAACATTGCTACCGTGATGGGGCTCATCAAGTCCCATCTCTAAGTCAGAGAGAAAGGGCGCTGATGGCGCCCTTTCCATAAGGGTCTATGGGTCGTATCAAACTGAAAATCTGGATCTTGCTGCTGGGCTGGTTATGGCTGCAGCCTGCCCTTGCCCGGCACCAGTTTGAATCCGCCCTGCCCGGCCACGACGACCATCACTGCCTGGTTTGCGCCCTCCATCTGGATGGCAAGCAGGTCATCACCGCCACCCCCTATTGCTTCCCCGGTTCGACCTCTGTTCTGCCCGTCGTTGCAACCATGCAACACTCGGCGGATACAGCCACGCTTCACAGCTATGCCATCCGTGCGCCGCCCGCCTCTGCTTTTCTCTATCCCTTTGTTTAATTTCGCTATTTGTTTTGAAAAAGGATTAAAGATGAAAGCAGTTACTCTGTTGCTGGCCGCAGCGACCTTTGGCGCACACGCAAATCACGACGAACACGAGAGCCACAGCCACGGCGCCCACGAGCATGGCCATGGCCACCTCAATCTGGTGGTCGATGGCGACCAATTGATGATCGAGCTGCAGGCCCCTGCCGCCGATCTGGTGGGCTTCGAGCACGCGGCCAAGAGCGATGAAGAGAAGGCGCAATACGCCAAGGCGGTCGCCCGCCTCCAGCAACCTGATGCCCTGTTCCGCTTCGACCCGGCCGCTGGCTGCAAGCTGACCCAGCAGGAGCTGCAAGCCGCCAAAAAAGAGCATGATCACGACCATGACCATGACCATGACCATGACCATGACCATGACCATGACCATGACCATGACCATGACAAGGCTGCCAGCGACAAACATGAAGACCACCATGATCATGACGAAGCGGGTCACGCCGATATGGGCGCCATGTACACCTACACCTGCGCCACGCCGACCAAACTGACCGGCCTTGAGGCGACCCTGTTCAGCGTCTATCCGAGCCTTGAGAAGCTGAGCGTGCAGGGCATTCTGCCTACCGGCCAGACCGCTGGCGAGCTGACCCCGTCCGCCAACAAGCTGAGCTGGTAACGCCATGAAAAAAGCCGTGGTTGAGATCCGCGATCTGGCCTTTGCCTGGCCAGATGGCGACGCTGTACTCGATCTGCCCGCCCTCACCATCCGCGAGAGTGAGCGGGTCTTTATCAAGGGCCCGTCGGGTTCTGGCAAGTCGACCCTGCTCGGGTTGCTGGCCGGGATCCAGACCGCCAACCACGGCACCCTGGAGGTGCTGGGCCAACCGTTGGCCCGGCTCTCTGGCCGTGCCCGTGACCACTTCCGGGCGGCCAATCTGGGTTATATCTTCCAGCAGTTCAATCTGCTGCCCTTTCTCTCGGTGCAGGACAACGTGACCGCTGCCCTCACCTTTTCGCCCGCCAAACGGGCCCGCCTGCAAGGGAGTCCGGAGCAGGAGGCGCGCCGTCTGCTGGCGGAGCTGCAACTGCCGGACGAGGCGCTGCATCGCCCCGTCCATGCTCTCAGCATTGGCCAGCAGCAACGGGTTGCCGCCGCACGGGCGCTGATCGGCTCGCCGCCACTGGTGATCGCCGACGAGCCCACCTCGGCCCTCGACACCGACAACCGGGCCGCCTTTATCAAGCTGTTGTTCGAGGAGTGCGACAAACAGGGCTCGACCCTGATCTTCGTCAGCCACGACCCTTATCTCGAACCCCTGTTCCCGCGGGTCGAAAACCTGCAACAGCTCAACCGGAGGGCATCATGCTAAAACTCGCCCTGCAAAGTCTCTGGGCCCGCCGCCTCACCGCCGGGCTCACCCTGCTGGCCGTCGCCATCAGCGTCACCCTGCTGCTCGGGGTGGAGCGGGTGCGCATCCAGGCCCGCGAAAGCTTCTCCAACACCGTCTCGGGAACCGATCTCATCGTTGGCGCCCGCTCCGGCCAGGTGAACCTGCTGCTCTACTCGGTGTTTCGCATCGGCAACCCCACCAACAACGTGGGGTGGGACTCCTATCAGGCCATCAAGCAGAAACCCGGCGTCGCCTGGACCATCCCGCTCTCCCTCGGTGACTCCCACAAGGGATTTCGGGTGCTCGGCACCAATGGCGACTACTTCACCCACCTGAAGTACGGTCAGCAGCAGTCGCTGCAATTGCGGGAAGGGCGGCCATTCGACACGCCGTTTGAAGCGGTACTCGGCGCCCAGGTGGCCGAGAAGCTCGGCTATCACCTCGACCAATCCATCGTCATCGCCCACGGCGCTGGCAACACCTCGTTCAGCCAGCACGACAATCTGCCATTCAAGGTGGTGGGTATTCTGGCGCCGACCGGTACGCCCATTGATCGCACCATCCATGTGCCGCTGGCGGGGATCGAGGCGATCCATCTCGGTTGGGATACCGGCCGCCACAGCAAGAACGTGACGCCGGAGCAGGCGCTGGCGCAGGATCTCACCCCGAAAACCATCACCGCCTTTATGGTGGGCTTGAGCAACCGGATCCTGGCGTTCCAGCTGCAGCGCAGCGTCAACACCTATCCCAAGGAGCCGCTGATGGCGATCCTGCCGGGCGCCGCCCTGCAGGAGCTGTGGAGCCTGATGAGCGTGGCGGAAACCGCCCTCTCGGTCATCGCCGGTTTCGTGGTGGTGGCGGGCCTTATCGGTATGCTGACTACCCTGCTGGCAGGGCTTAACGAGCGACGCCGGGAGCTCGCCATTTTGCGATCCCTCGGCGCGGGCCCTGCCCATCTGTTCCTGCTACTGGCGCTGGAGGCCATGGCGCTGACCACGGTCGGCATCGCTCTCGGGGTCGCCGCGCTCTATCTGGGGCAGGGGCTTGCCTCGCCCTGGCTGCTCAGCCACTATGGCCTGCAACTGAGTCTGGGGCTGCCGAGCGCCTATGAGTGGCAATTGCTGGAGGTAGTGTGGCTGGCAGGCATGGTGATCGGCCTGCTCCCTGCCGCCCGCGCTTACCGCTACAGCCTGAGCGATGGCATGAGCATTCGCGTCTAGCGAGACGCCCAAAAATAGAAACAGAAGGACAGATGATGAAGTGGAAAATTGTGGCGCTGCTCGCCAGCCTGCTGGTGCTGCCCGCCCTGGCCGCCGATTACAAGACCATCGACTGGGATGTACTCATCCCGGAAGGGGAGAAACTGCTGCCACCACCCCAGGTCAATCACGAAGATCCCATGTCGGTTCCGCAACCGGTGGGCGGGGTAAACAAGAAGCTGGACAACCAGGATGTGCGCATTCCGGGCTTCGTGGTGCCGCTGGAAGGGGATGCCAAGAAGATCACCGCCTTCCTGCTGGTGCCCTACTTCGGCGCCTGCATCCATGTGCCGCCGCCCCCCACCAATCAGGTGATCTATGTGAGCTACCCCAAGGGGGCGCCGGTGGATGATCTGTGGGATGCCATCTGGGTGAAGGGCAAGATGCGCACTGTCAGCTCCAGCCATGAGATGGCCACCGCCTCCTATTCGATAGAAGCGGTCGAGGTGAGCGTCTACGAGGAGTAATTCTCCCGTTGCAAAAAAAGCGGCCTCCACGGAGGCCGCTTTGTTATCTTGGCATCCAGGTTGGAGTAACATTCAGCTCCAGAACCTGTGCGAATGGAGTCAGCATGGCAGACCTCCCCCCCCCGAAGAAAGAGAGTTCGATCCTGAGCAGCCAGGAGCAGACCCTGCGTCTGGCCCGCAGTCGCGGCATCGACGGCATGCTCACCCGCAACAGCGACAGCACCTTCGAACAGCGAGCCACCTTTCGTCATCTGGCGGATCAGGCCGCCCGCCAGCGCAATCTGGAAGCCATAATGGTGATGGCCTCCCGCCACTGCGAAGAGACCGCGGCTGGCGGCGAGATGGACAGCGACTGGCTGACCCGCTTTCTGCAACTGGCGGAAGATATCAGCATGGTGCCGATGCAGCAGCTGTGGGGGCGGATCTTCGCGCTGGAAGTCGCCACCCCGGGCCGCTTCTCCATTCGGGCGCTCGCCACCCTCAAAGAGATGACCCAGCGCGAGGCCCAGCTGTTTCAGCGCATCTGTTCACTGACTTGCCACTACACCGGCAGCGACGAGCAGCGACTGCTGCTGGGGCTGCACAAGGGGGCCACCCTGCTGAGTCGCGCCAAAGCAACGCGCCTTGGCCTTGGCAAATACCGACTGCCCTACAACGCCCTGCTGCAACTGTTTGAGCTCGGGCTGCTGCATCGCGCGGAGCTGGAATCCGGCCCGCTGCCCGCCGATGGGGTCGAGCTGGAGTTTGGCAACCAGCGCTGGCGGCTGCAGTGCAAGCAGAACAACATCACCCTGCTCTACTACCGCCTCACCCCGGTGGGCAACGAGCTCGCCCAGCTGCTGCAAGAGTCGCCGCTGGAGGAGTACCTGCAGGATCTGAAAACCGTGCTGGTGCAGGGGATCCAGATTGAAGTGATGCAACTCGTCAGCGCCCCCTCCTCACCCGCTCCCGACCCTCTTCCCTGATCTCTGGCGGGGCAGCGGATGCCCCGTCGGTTCATGGCTCCTTCGCATCCAGCTTCTGACTCCCAGCTTATGGGCTTGACCAGAATAGGTTGCAAATTGCAGATGCCGCAGAGGCACACCCCGTCTGCTCCGTTGCATATTGCAAACAGCAACGGTCTTTTCCTGCCAAAACGGCACTAATAACATATCAATCATTAGCTTTTGCCAGCTGGCCCACCCCTTGCAGATGTCTTGATGCAGATCAAAATCTAACCATCACAGCTCGGGAGTAAGGCCATGAGAATCAATCAACCGGTTACCCAAAGAGAACGTCTCTATCCAGACCACCAGAGCCTGATCTCCACCACGGATCTGGAGAGCCGCATCACCTACGCCAACGATGAGTTCTGCGAGATAGCAGGCTTCCAGCTCGACGAGCTGGTGGGGGAACACCACAATCTGGTACGTCATCCTGACATGCCGAAACAGGCCTTTGCCGATCTGTGGAACCATATCCGCGAAGGCAAGAGCTGGATGGGACCGGTGAAGAACCGCTGCAAGAGTGGCGATCACTACTGGGTCAGCGCCTTTGTCACCCCCATCAAGGATGCCAGCGGCCGGGTGGTGGAGTATCAGTCGGTGCGCACCGCCCCGAGCGAGGAGATCAAACAGCGGGCCGAGAAGGTCTATGCCGACCTGCGCAATAACAAGCTGCCGCTGGCACTCAAGTTGCCCACCTTCTCCCATACCCTGACCATCAACTTCTGTCTGCTGCTGAGCCTGCTCGCCATGTTTGCGCTGGGCTACAACCACGACATGAACTGGCAACTGGCGCTGGTCGCTCTGCCGCTGGCGATAGCGGCCATCACCCTGAATGCCCTCTCCCGCCGCCTCGGCAAGCTCAACAAGATGGCCCGCAGCCGCTTTGACAACCCGCTGATGCAGCTGCTCTACACCAACAAGGTGGACAATATCGCCGCCATCGAACTCTCGATGGTGATGAATCAGGCCGAGTTCAACGCCGTGCTGGCCCGCACCCAACAGACTTGCAGCAAGATCCTGCAGGCCGCCGAGGGGGATCTGCGCAACGCCGAATCCATCACTGACAACCTGCAACAGCAGCAGGCCGAGACCAATCAGGTAGCGACCGCCGTGACCGAGATGTCGGAATCCATTCGCGAGGTTTCACAGAGCTCCAGCGAATCCTCCAGCCTGCTGGACGAGACCGCCGACCTGTTCAAGAGCGGCAACCACAGCGTGGCCGAAACCGTGGCTGCCGTGGCGGGTATGAACAGCGAGCTGACCACCTCCAAGAGCGTGATCAGTGCGCTGGTCGGCCACTGCCGCGATATCGATGGCATCCTCGATGTGATCAACAACATCGCCAACCAGACCAACCTGCTGGCCCTCAACGCTGCCATCGAAGCGGCACGGGCTGGCGAAGCGGGCCGCGGCTTCTCGGTGGTCGCCGACGAGATCCGCTCGCTCGCCATCAAGACCCAATCCTCGACCAGCGAAATCCAGAAGATGATCACCGAGCTGCAAACCAGCGCCGGGGATGCAGAGCAGGCGATGGAGAAGGGCTGCCAGCTCTCCGAGAGCTGCCAGCAAAAAGCCTCGGCAACCGGCACCATTCTCCAGCAGATCAACGATATGCTGCAGCAGGTCGCCTCCGGCAGCGGCCAGATTGCCCAGGCGGTGCAGGAGCAGTTCCACGTCACCGCCGAGATCAACCGCAACGTGCTCAGCATCAAGACCCTGGCCGATGACTCCAGCGTCGGCAGCCAGCACGCCGTGCACGGCATCACCCAGCTGGTCAATCAGTTGAGCGATCTCGACCGGCTGGTACGCCAGTTCCAGAAGGGCGCTCCGGCAACCCAGAGCCGCTACGAAGTGGCCACCACCCGCGCCGTGCCGGTTCGCTAAGCCAGATAACCACTACCCAAACAATCACCGCAGCAAAACCCTATGGGCCTTTGGGCTCATAGGGTTTTTTAATGCCCGCCAGCAAGAGGGCAGTACTCTCGCTCCACAGTCCGATTTTCCCCAGCTCTGATGGACGCATCTGTTGAAAATTCATATCGCCCCCGTAACTGAGTAGTTTGTTGATCTTGCTCAGGAAATTTTCCACATCTACTTTCTTCCGCAGCCCCATTCGGTAACATAGCCGCTTGGCAACCTCTCGCAGGAGTCAGCCATGAGCCAAGCCATTGCCAAAACGCAGGTAACAAGCAGCAGACTGGAGGCTGGAATTCAGGGGCGGTAGCGTGGTTTTTGTAAGTTGGCACAGCGCGTAGCGAAGACCAACAGACAAGTTCTTCAGCGTTAAAGGGAAAAATATGGATGTCATTAAGGCTTTAGAAATCATCTCAGCATTGTCAGAAGGTGTTAATCCTGAAACCGGTGAAGAGTTATCTGAAGAAAGCTGCTTCAATCAGCCGAAAGTCATTCGAGCTTTATTTATCGCAAAACAGAGCCTCGAAGCATCAATCATTTCTGAAAAGCGTAAATCTGATTTACCAGAAAATGCTGGGAAGCCGTGGAAGCCAGACGAAGATGAGCTATTGGCAAATAACTTTGATTCAGGCTTAGGTGTTGATGAATTATCAAGAATCCATAAAAGAACAAAAGGTTCCATTTCCTCCAGGTTAGTTCGTCTAGGTAAAATAAATGAGCGTTCCGATATTTATACTCGGTAGCCTCGTTTTTGTAGGTTGGCGCTGAGCGTAGCGAAGCCCAACAAGCGAGCATGTTCACCTCAACCAGAGCGGAATAAACACGGGTTGGATCGATATAACAAATGTGCTGATACGTTTCGCGGTAAACGTTGGGCTTCACTTCGTTCAGCACCAACCTACGATTTTTAACCCAACATACGAGATGACCCAATCTACACACTAGAAGAGATATATTAATTGAAAGAACTCATTTTTATCTACGATGATCCAGTAGAGCTGGATAATTCTACATTAGAGCAAAACATTCAGTTGTCTGGCTCTAACAAGGCGATTGTTAGTGGTTTATTTGGTGCAGCATCTAGTTTTCTAACACCATTAGCCACTTCTACGGCAGCAAGAAGTATAGGGCTGGCAACGTTGGGTGCAAATCCTATTTCATTAGTTTTAGCATTAGCGGTTACATCGGGACCTTTGATATATACTATTTATAAGTCTAAAGGCAAGGAGCTTTCCCCTTCTGAAACTAAGATGCTGGAATTAGAAATCAACAATTTAAAAATAACAAGTAACAAAGCTAGAGAGCTTAATTATAGCTTTCCTCCTGGGCACCCTAAGTCCGGCATCCTTTATCAAAGACATCCACTAGCTAACTTCGTGTCTACTAAGCAACGATGTTACATACCAGAACAGCAATATGAATCAATTTTAACTGAGGAGCGACAATCTGAGTTAATCAGGTTATTGACTGAACTTGGAGCAACAAAAATTGAGATATTGGAATCTTACAAAAATGATAACGACGTCAATTTAAATGCGTCAGTTTCCACTAATGTACATCATTTGGAGTTAGATGCGTCCAAGAAAAATGATAGCAATTACAATGTCAGCACTCACGTAACAAAAAGTTTTAAACTGCTTGGGAAAAAATGGGTGTCAGGGCGGGAGTTCAACAAAAGTACATTCAACTGGTTTGACTTTGAACCCCAATGGCAATCCCTAGTTTACACAAGAACTTTCGGTGGATGTATTGAAGCAACAATAGAGATGCGTGAAGAAAAATCTTTAATATCAGGCTCAGAACTTGCTGTGGCACTTAAAAGTGATTTATCCGCAGCACTTGAGGGGGAAAGAAGATCTGGCTTTCATTCAAGACATCAGAAATTTTATGTAATTAAAATAGAATTTAGAACCCCAGAATAAACAAAGCAAGTTACCCATTTCAGCTAATAGAAAATCGTTATACGCATACAACCACATGCTAACGCCGCTACCCAAACAACACTGAAATGTAGAACGCCCACTATAAATAGAGAATCAACATGTTCAAACTCATAGCCATTACATTATCATTTATATTACCTGCATCTTGTCTATCTGCGGACATTGCAGAAAAAGATATACTTACATGGTTAACTGATAAGTCTACAGAAACTAACATAGTTAATGCTGAACCGATTAGACTAGAAAATGGAGAGCTTGCATTTCTTGCTTCCGCTGAATATCCAAAACAAGGTAATAACTTTTGGAGAGGGTATATTTTGGCTAGGCCGAGTTTAAAAATATCTCAAAAACTAGATGGGTATGGTGGGCAATACAATAATATAACGATATTCGGAGACCCGAGAGACTCTACACCATCAATCATTATAATTGGCTCAGCTGGTACTGGTCAGGGTTATTTTTCAACCAGCCAGAGTGTGATATCCATTAGAGACTTTCAAGTGATTGAGCATTATAAAGTAGATGACGAAAGCAATATCGGTGCTTGCGGAATAGAATATGAAATGGGTCCTTGTAATATGAATGAGACCTTTCTAAACTTTTCTGAAAACTTAAGTGATACAAACAATGTTACGTTGATACAAACATCAATTAAGCAACGTGGTAAGTCACCAAAGATGCTTCAATCAGAAATTTCCACTAAAGTTATTAAAATCCCAACTATTCAATAGCCCGTTGGCTAGAGTTGCGCAGTATATTCTGACAATCGCGAATAACCCCGTCGCGATATAAGCAAGAATCGGAAGATCCTTTTGCGGGGTTGCTATCGGCTGCCTTGGAGTGGCTCAAGGCTCGTCGGTGCCACTATAAGCTGGATTTATGGGTTTTCCGATAATGACCCAACTTTTGCTTATAGTGGCTGCAGCCAGCCCATCAGCGCCTGTGGTGGCCAACTGACCGGCCGCCGGGCGCTTGTTATAGGTTCTTCCGATCCAGCTACAGGCAGTTCCCCTGCCGCAGGGCTGTCAGCAGCTCATCCACCAGCGCAGCGACCGGCTTGCCGGCGTTGAGCAGATGGATTTCCGGCTGCTCCGGTGCCTCGTAGGCGGAGTCGATACCGGTAAAATTCGTAATTTCCCCTGCCCGCGCCTTTTTGTAGAGCCCCTTGGGGTCGCGCTCTTCACAGATGGCGAGCGGCGCATCGACAAAGACCTCGACAAACTCCCCTTCCCCCAAGAGATTGCGCACCAGCTCGCGCTCGGCACGAAATGGCGAGATAAAGGCGGTGAGCACGATCAGGCCCGCATCCAGCATCAGTTTCGCCACCTCGCCGACCCGGCGGATATTCTCCTGACGGGCCGTATCATCGAAACCGAGATCGCCACAGAGGCCGTGGCGCACATTGTCCCCATCCAGCAGATAGGTGTGCTTGCCTTGTGCCGCCAGCGCCTGCTCCAGCGCCCCCGCCAGGGTCGATTTGCCCGCCCCCGATAGCCCGGTAAACCAGATCACCAGCGGTTTTTGCCCTTTAAGCTCGGCCCGGCTCTGTTTGTCGACGGCATGCTTGTGCCACACGATATTGCTCATCCAACACTCCTTGATTGGCGCTCACGCCTCAAAACTTAAACGGTCCGGCACCACAGGGAGCCGCCTCGGACTATCCGCCGACAACTTGCTGATGCCATGGCATTGCTCATCCCACACTCCTTGCTTGGCGCTCACGCCTCAAAACTAAAACTGTCCGGCACCACGGGGAGCCGCCTCGGACCATCAGCCGACAACGTGCTGGTGCCATGGTATTGCTCACCCAACACCCCTTGATTGGCACTTACGCCTTAAAACGGAAACAGCAGGGGCACCATCACAATCACCCCTAGGCTATAGGCCAGCGAGACCGGCAGGGCCAGCTTGAGGTAGTCCGGCATCTTGTAGTTGCCCGCGGCATAGACCATCAGGTTGGTCTGGTAGCCATAGGGCAGGATAAAGCTGGAGCTGGCCCCGAACAGCACCGCCAGAATAAACGGCATGGTCGAGACATCCATGCTGAGCGCCAGCTGGTAACCCATGGGGAAGGCCAGCGCAGCGGCAGCGTTATTGCTCATCAGTTCGGTCAGCACCAGCGTAAACAGATAGATACCGATAAAGGCGATGATGGGGCTGGCACCGTTGAACTCCCCCATCAGCCAGTCGGCGATAAGCTTGGCCAGCCCGCTCTTTTCCAGCTGATCGGCGATGGCGAGCGCCCCGCCCACCACCAGCCAGATATCCAGCGGGAAGCGGCGGCGGATCTCGTCCAGAGTCAGAATGCGGGTGAGCAGCAGCGCCACCAGCATCAGCAGCAACCCCTTGAACAGCGGCACCAGATCAAACACCGAGAGCGCCAGCACCCCGAGAAACCCCAACACCACGGCGGCGCTGCGCTTGCCATCGAGGCGGGTGGAGGCTTCCAGCCCGCTCACCACCACAAACTCCCGCCCCAGCGATTTGTTGCGGGCAAACTGGGGGCCGGGGGCCAGCAGCAGGGTATCACCGGCATGCAGCTCAATCTGGCCAAGGCCACCGGTGAGCTGGGTTTCGCCGCGGCGTACCGCCAGCACCACCGCATCGAAGTGGGTGCGAAACTCGGCATCCTTGATGGTCTGACCCACCAGCCGCGAGCTGTGGCTGACGATCACCTCCACCAGATGCTGGCCGTTGAGGCGGTGCTGACCGTAGAGATCCAGCCCTTTCATCTCCTGCAATACGCCGACGCTCTCCACATCGCCGCAAAACAGCAGCACATCCCCTTCGTGCAGCTCGTGTTCCGGCTGCACCGGGCAGATCACCTGATCGCCGCGAATAATTTCCGCCAGATAGAGGCTTTTCAGGCTGCGCAGGCCGTTCTCCTTGACGCTGCGCCCCGCCAGCGGTGAACCGGCGCCCACCTTGGCCTCGAGAAAGTAGCCGGATTCGCTGCTCATCTCGGTATCCTGCTCCGGCAGGTGACGAGCAAACAGCAGCACGGCCACCAGACCGGTCAGCAGGGTACCCGCCCCCACCATAAAGAAGTCGAACATGCCGAGCGGCGGCGCCCCCATCTTGATGAGGAAGCTGTTGACGATCAGGTTGGTGGAGGTGCCGATCAGGGTCAGCACCCCACCAAAGGTGGCCGCGAAGCACATGGGCAGCAGCAGCCGGGAGGGCGCATGGTTGGGGTTGCGTTTGACCGCTCCCAGCATGGAGGCCACCACGGCGGTGTTGTTGACGAAGGCCGACAGGAAGGCGGTGGAGAACCACACCTTCACCAGCACCTTGTTGAATGAACCCGTGCCCACCAGATTGGCGAACCAGCTCATGATGCGGGTCTTCTCCACCGCCAGCGACACCAGCAGCAACAGCACCAGCGTCAGCAGGGCACTGTTGGTGTAGCCCGCCACCACGGCGTTGATATCCGCCAGCCCGCTCAGGTAGGTGATGAGCACGGCGCCCGAGAAAAGCAGCGCCGGGCGGAGTTTGCCCTGGATCAGCAGGGCCACGAGAGCAGCCAGCAGACCCAGCACCAGGAATTGTTGCCAGGTCATGGGCTTACTCCTTGCCTGTGTCGTTACCGATGGCAAGGGCTTGCCAGTGCGGGAAGTGCTTGCGCACCAGCGCATTGAGCTCGATTTCGAACTCGCTGTAGTGCCCTTTTACCGCTTTCGCGGCCAAGCCTTCCACTATCATGCCGGCGCCGACGGTGACGTTGGTCAGCCGGTCGATCAGGATAAAGCTGCCGGTATCGCGGATCTCCTGATACGGGTCGAACGCCACCGGGTCGGTGAGGCTCAGCTCGCACAGGCCGATCTCGTTGAGCTTGAGCTCGCTGGCGGGCAACTCGTCCAGCTTGTTGATCTCGATGCGGTGGCGAATGGCATCCACCTGACCGCGACTCTTCTTGGTGGCCAGCTTGACGTCGTAGACCCGATCCGGTTGCAGGGACTCCTCCCCCATCCAGACGATATGGGCCAGCACATTCTGGGTCACTTGCGGCTGCTTGGCGGCATCCACCAGCAGGTCGCCGCGGCTGATGTCGATCTCATCGGCAAAGGTGACCGTGATGGCCTGACCCGGCAGGGCGTACTCCAGATCCCCGTCGAAGGTGACGATGCGGGTCACGGTGCTCTCCTTGCCCGACGGCAGCACCGCAAGCCGGTCGCCCACCCGCAGAATGCCGGAGGCGAGCGTGCCCGCAAAGCCGCGAAAATCGAGGTTGGGGCGGTTCACATACTGCACCGGCAGGCGCACCGGATGGCGCTCCAGCTCGCGCTCAACCTCGGCAGACTCCAGCAGAGCAAGCAGGGTTTCGCCCTGATACCAAGCCAGCTTGTCGCTCTGGTTGACCACGTTGTCACCGTCCAGTGCCGAGACCGGCACGATATGGATGGTGTCGACGCTGAGCTTTTTGGCGAACTCGCGATATTCGGCGCTGATGCGCTCGAACACCTCTTGGCTGAACTCCACCAGATCCATCTTGTTGACCGCCACCACGAACTGCTTGATGCCCAAGAGGCTCGCAATAAAGCTGTGGCGGCGGGTCTGATCCAGCACGCCTTTGCGGGCGTCGATCAGGATGATGGCCAGATCGCAGGTGGAGGCGCCGGTGGCCATGTTGCGAGTGTACTGCTCATGGCCCGGGGTATCCGAGATGATAAATTTGCGCTTGGCGGTGGAGAAATAGCGGTAGGCCACGTCGATGGTGATGCCCTGCTCGCGCTCTGCTTGCAGGCCATCCACCAGCAGCGCCAGGTCCAGCTTCTCGCCGGTGGTGCCGAGCTTCTGGCTGTCGGACTCCAGCGCTTTGAGCTGATCTTCATAAATCTGCTGGGAGTCGTGCAGCAGGCGACCGATAAGGGTGCTCTTGCCGTCATCCACGCTGCCGCAGGTGAGAAAACGCAGCAGACTCTTGTGTTGCTGGGCGTGCAGGTAGGCTTCGATGCCCTGTTCGGTGATGGCGGTCTGAATATGGCTGTTCATGCTGACGACTCCTTAGAAATATCCCTGACGCTTCTTCTGCTCCATGGAGCCGGCCTGATCGTGGTCAATCAGCCGCCCTTGCCGCTCGCTCGAGGTGGTGAGCAGCATCTCTTCAATAATTTCCGGCAAGGTGGTGGCATCGGATTCGATGGCCCCGGTCAGCGGGTAGCAGCCGAGGGTGCGGAAGCGCACCAGCTCCTGCTTCACCTCATCCTCGGCGGTCAGCGGCATGCGCTCGTCATCCACCATGATCTTGATGCCGTTGCGCTCCACCACCGGACGGTAAGCGGCGAAGTAGAGCGGCACTATGTCGATCTTTTCCAGATAGATGTATTGCCAGATATCCAGCTCGGTCCAGTTGGAGAGCGGGAACACCCGGATGCTCTCCCCCTTGTTGACCTGGCTGTTGTAGACCCGCCACAGCTCCGGACGCTGGTTCTTCGGATCCCAGCGGTGAGACTTGTCACGGAAGGAGTAGACCCGCTCCTTGGCGCGGGACTTCTCCTCGTCGCGACGGGCGCCACCGAAGGCGGCGTCGAAGCCGTATTTGTTGAGCGCCTGCTTGAGCCCCTCGGTCTTCATGATGTCGGTGTGCTTGCCGCTGCCGTGCACGAAGGGGTTGATGCCCATGGCGAGGCCATCCGGGTTCTTGTGGACGATCAGATCCAGCCCGTACTTTTTGGCGGTCTCGTCGCGGAACTTGATCATCTCCTTGAACTTCCAGTCGGTATCGACGTGGAGCAAGGGGAACGGGATCTTGCCCGGATAGAAGGCCTTGCGGGCCAGATGCAGCATGACGGAGGAGTCCTTGCCGATGGAGTACATCATCACCGGGTTTTCAAATTCGGCAGCCACCTCGCGGATGATATGGATGCTCTCGGCTTCCAGCTGCTGCAAGTGCGTCAATCTTTCACGGTCCATGTTGGTCCTCGGGTCATTGCTTATGCGCCTGCTCGGGGCGCTGGGTGGTTCAGTGCACGGCCGCACCAGCAGCCGCATCAAATATCTCTTTCTCGGTCAGGCCAGCTGCACCAGCTTGAGGTCGCAGCCATCGAGATCCGGGTTAGCGCGCTGCTGCTCGCCGCTTTTTTCTCCGCTCTTTTCTCCAAACCAGGCGAGCCGCTCACGCAGGGCAACCACTTCGCCGATGACGATAAGCGACGGGCTCACCGCCTGTTTGGCCAGCTCGGCCAAGTCGGCCAGCGTGCCGGTCAGCACCCGCTGACGGGATGTGGTGCCGCGCTCGATGATGGCGATGGGGGTGGCTTGGCTTCGGCCGTGTTCCACCAGCTGCTGCTGGATATGCTCGGAGCGCATCAGCCCCATGTAGATGACCAGGGTCTGACTGGTGGCGGCGAGCTGCTGCCAGTCGGGCTCCTTGCCCTCTTTCTGGCAATGACCAGTGATAAAGACGGCGCTCTGGGCGTAATCACGGTGAGTGAGCGGAATACCGGCATAGGCGGTAGCACCGGCAGCAGCCGTGATGCCGGGCACCACCGAGAAGGGGATGCCTTCATCGGCCAGCACTTCCAGCTCCTCGCCACCACGGCCAAACATGAAGGGATCGCCCCCTTTAAGTCGCACCACCCGGTTGCCCGCCTTGGCGTAGTCCACCAGCAGGCGATTGGTCTCCTCCTGCGGCACGCTGTGGGCGCCCGCCTTCTTGCCGACCGACACCAGAGTGGCATCGCGGCGCACCAGATCGAGGATCTCAGGCGAGACCAGCTGGTCGTAGAGCACCACTTCAGCCTGTTGAATCTGTTGCAGCGCCTTGAGGGTCAAGAGGCCCGGGTCACCGGGGCCCGCGCCGACCAATACCACCTCGCCCACTTCGCTTTTCGCTTGGTCGAGGCCATCGCTCAGCCACTGCTCGGCACCTTGCCAATCCTCTTTTTCAATCAGGCTGGCGAGGGTGTTGGAGGCAAAGGCGCGCTCCCAGAAGCGGCGGCGATCGGAAATCGAGGAGAGCACACGCTTGGCCTTGTCACGGACCCGGCCGGAGAGCTCGGTCAGCCCGCCGAGATGGCGCGGCAGCAGGCTCTCCAACCGCTCGCGCAACAGGCGCACCAGCACCGGCGCCTTGCCACCGCTGGAGACCGCCACCATCAGCGGCGAACGATCGATGATCGAGGGAAAGATAAAGCTGGAGCGCTTGGGGTCATCCACCACGTTGACGAACAGACCCAGTTGGTTGGCGCTCTGATAAACGAGGGCGTTGACTTCGAGATTGTCTGTAGCGGCAACGACCAGGATCTGACCAGCCAGATGGGCCGGGGTGAAGCGCTCGGCCAGATGGGTGAAACGACCGGTGAATTCCGCAAATTCCGGTTCAAGCTCCGGGGAGACCAGGGTCAGCCGGGCACCGGCCGCCAGCAGCAGGCGCGCCTTGCGCAGGGCAACCTCGCCCCCCCCCACCAGCAGTACCGGGCGGCCTTCCAACTTGGCAAACATAGGTAAATAATCCATTTCGGCCCATCCCTCGGAACACGACTAATATGGGGCGACTATAGGCAGGGCATCTTATCCCTCAAAATAATAAAAAATGCTTTTTAATGCGTTTTGGTAATTAGCAAAGCCAATTCATGACAAAGGCGTACAAAGTCACTTGTGGTACCTGACGCCAGACCATAGGCTAGGGACTGTGTTTCATAAGGAGCTAAATGATGAATGAATCATTGATTGTGCTAGGGATTTTCGTGTTCCTGGTGCTCGCCACCCTGAGCGCGGGCATCAAGATAGTGCCCCAGGGCTACAACTGGACGGTGGAGCGCTTCGGCCGCTACACCCGCACCCTGACCCCGGGTCTTAACCTGTTGATCCCCTACGTGGATCGGGTCGGCCACAAGATCATCATGATGGAGCAGGTGCTGGATATCCCGGCACAAGAGGTCATCTCCCGCGACAACGCCAACGTCACCATCGACGCCATCAGCTTTGTGCAGGTGGTGGATGCCCGCAAAGCGGGTTATGAGGTCAACGATCTCACCAGCGCCATCCGCAATCTCACCATGACCAATATGCGCACCGTGCTCGGTGCCATGGAGCTGGACGAGATGCTCTCCCAGCGCGACACCATCAACGAGAAGCTGCTGCGCACCATGGATGCCGCCACCGCCCCCTGGGGTATCAAGGTGACCCGCATCGAGATTAAAGATGTGCGCCCGCCGCTGGCACTGGTCGAGGCGATGAACGCCCAGATGAAGGCCGAGCGCCAGAAACGGGCCGAGGTACTGGAAGCCGAAGGGGTGCGCCAGTCCAAGATCCTGAAAGCGGAAGGCGAGAAGCAGTCCCAGATCCTCAAAGCCGAAGGCGAGCGTCAGGCCGCCTTCCTCGCCGCCGAAGCGCGAGAGCGGGCTGCCGAGGCGGAAGCCAAGGCGACTCATATGGTTTCCCAGGCGATTGCGGAAGGGGACCTGCAGGCCATCAACTACTTCGTGGCTCAGAAATATACCGAGGCACTAGCCCGCATCGGTGAAGGCCCCAACAGCAAGATCATCATGATGCCGCTGGAAGCGGGCAGCCTGATTGGCTCTGTGGCTGGCATGGCCGAGCTGTTCAACAAAGATGGCAAGGGCAGCAAGTCATGACAGCCCTGTTAGAGGGGCTGACCCACTGGCACTGGTTGGGGCTCGGCTTCATTCTGCTGGCCATCGAGGTGCTCGGCTCGGTGGGATTTTTGCTCTGGACCGGCATCGCCGCGCTGGAAGTGGGGCTACTGCTGCTGATCTGGCCCTTTGGCTGGCAGGCGCAGTTGCTGCTGTTTGCGGTGCAATCCCTGCTCACCACCTGGGCCTGGTGGCGCTGGCAGCACCAGCGTGACAACTCGGGTCAGGATGCCGCCAGCACCATCAACGAGCGGATGCAGAGCTATATGGGCCGCGAGCTGACCCTGCTGGATGATGTCGCCCAAGGCACCAGTCGGGTACATCTGGACGACACGGTCTGGACGGTGCGCTGCGACGAGTCGCTGCCTGCGGGCAGCAAGGTCAGGGTAGTGGGGGCCGACTCCCACATCCTGCTGGTTGAACCCCGCAACTGACACAACTCTGCCATCGAGTCATAAAAAAGCCCGCGATCGCTCGCGGGCTTTTGTCTCTCTGGCTGCCACTCAGGTACGCAGCCGATCGAGCTGACTGGCCAGCGCCGTGGCCGCTTGCTCCAGCGCTTCGCTCAGTTGATGGCTGGAGCTGGCCTCCTGCCCGATCACGTTGGCGGTATCACCAATCCGCATCAAATTCTTGTTGATATCGTCACTGACGGCGCTCTGCTGCTCGGCGGCGGTAGCCACCTGACTGATGTGGTCGTGGATCTGCTGGATCTGGGCCACTACCCGATTGAGCGCCTCGAACGCCTGCTCGGTACCCTGCACCGTGGTGGTGGAGCGCTCGATGCCGGTATTCATCAGACGCTGACTGCTGCTTACTTCGGTCTGCAGGCTACCGATCAGCTGGCCGATCTCGTCGGTCGATTCACGAGTCTTGTTGGCCAGCGCCCGCACCTCGTCTGCCACCACCGCGAAGCCACGGCCCATATCACCCGCTCGTGCCGCTTCGATGGCGGCGTTGAGGGCCAGCAGGTTGGTCTGCTCGGCAATGGCGCGGATCACATCGAGGATCCGGCTGATATTGGTGCTGCGCTGGGCCACCAGCGCCACCGCTTTATCCGCCTCATGCATATCGCCGACCAGAGTATGGATCTCGTTGCGGGCATTGCTGAGGGTCTGCTGGGCGGTATTGATGTGGTGGGTCGCCGCTTCCGACTCCTGCGCCGCCTGCTCGGCATAACCCGCCACGCTGACTGCCGTGGTGCTCATCTGGTGCATGGCGCTCACCACGCTCTCCAGCTCCAGATTCTGCTCGTCCAGACTGCTGCGCATGGTGTCGGCGGTATGTTTCATCTCCCGCGCCTGCTGGTAGACCTGCTGACCGATCCCCTTGCTCATTTGCACCATGCCCCGCAGCTTGCCGAGGAAGGCATTGAGCTGGGCCCCCAGATCGATCAGCTCCTGATGGGTGTCAATCTCCATCTGCTGGGTCAGGTCCCCCTCGTTGCTGGAGAGATGGCCCACATGACGGCTGATAAGAGAAAGTGGCGCTGTGATGGTCTGAATAAACCAGACCAGCAACCCCAACACCAACAGGGTAATCCCGCCCATGGCGATGATCTGCTGCCGCTGGGCATCCACCAGCAGGGCACCCAGTTCATTGCTGATGGCGTGCGCCTTGCCGAGCGCCAGCGCCTTGGGCACCTTGATCATCAACCACCACTGGGTATTGGCTGCCTCAACCCGGATGGGCTGATGAAGAATAAAGTCACTGTCGCTGCTGACCGGCTGACCGTCAGGCAGGGTCAGGCCTACCTCCTTGAGTGGACGGCCCAGCTTGTCGGCATAGCGGTTGCTGCCCACAATCAGCCCCATCTTGCTGACCAGAGTCACATCCGCCTTGTTGTCATAGAGGCTCTTGCCAAGGTTTTCAGCCAGTTGCTGGAAGATGGGCAGGTTCATATCCACCCCGGCCAGCCCGACAAATTTGCCGTCACGCAGCACGGGCACCGTCAGACTAGTCATCAGCATCTTGTTGCCCGGGCTGATTTCGTAGAGGTAGGGCTCCATCAGGCAGGGCTGGCGGGTATCGCGGCCACAGAGATACCACTCGCTGTTGCGAATGCCGAACTCGTTGAGAGAGGTATCAAACTTGGCCTCGCTGGCAGCGGCGTCCACCGCTTGCTGAGCGACGGCCCCTCCCTGATCCTTGGTGAAATAGACCTCCAGACTCCCCTTTCCTGCCACCGAGTGGCTGGCCCCGCCCAGCCAGTTGCCGTCTTCGCCATCATAGCCATCCGGTTCAAACTGGGCATAAATGGAGCTGATCCCGCTCGCCTGCTGCAGGCTGCTGCCGAGCAGAGATTCCACTTGGGGGCGCGACAACCGCAGTTCCGGTTTGGCCATCCCGGCTTCAATCTGGGCGGTCACGGTCAGGGGGATCTGATAGGAGTTCTGCATCAGCGAGGCAATCTGAATGGCATAGCGTTCTGCCTGATACTGCAGGCTGCGGGAGACCTCCTCTTCCAGTGCATCGCTGGTCTGGGTCATCACCATGTTGCGAAGGGCGCTGAAAGAGGCCGATTGCAACAGGGTCATGGCCAGCCCGGTCAGCAGAAATAGCCCCATGGTAAGGCACAACAACTTGAACTTGAGGGAACGTTGCTTCATGCGACAACTCCTTATGGCAGAATAACAACGAATTACTTGAGTATATTCGCCCACTTGCGCTTCACCCGATTTGTTGATGGGTTTGTGGCAGGCTTCTGGTTATAATTTTTGCCTTCCCGAGCGTTGATGGAACAGTCGCAATGAGCAATGCACTGAGCAGTGTCCCGCCGGTAGTCGCGATGGACTACCCCTTTCCGGCCAAACCTCTTCCCCTGAGTGCCGAGCAGAGAACGACCTTGACCACAGAAATCAAGGCGCTGCTCAAGGAGCGCAAGGCGGTACTGGTCGCCCATTACTACACGGATCCCGAGATCCAGGCGCTGGCCGAAGCCACCGGCGGTTTCGTCGGTGACTCGCTGGAGATGGCCCGCTTTGGCCGCGATCATGAGGCACAAACCCTGATCGTCGCCGGGGTACGTTTCATGGGGGAAACCTCCAAGATCCTGAGCCCCCACAAGCGGGTGCTGATGCCGACTCTGGAGGCCGAATGCTCCCTCGATCTGGGCTGTCCCATCGAACAGTTCTCCGCCTTCTGCGATGCCAATCCCGACCATACCGTGGTGGTCTATGCCAATACCTCGGCCGCCGTCAAAGCACGGGCTGACTGGGTGGTGACCTCCAGCATTGCGCTGGAGATCGTCGAACACCTCGACAGTCTGGGTCACAAGATCATCTGGGGCCCGGATCGCCATCTGGGCGCCTATATCGAGAAGAAGACCGGGGCGCAGATGCTGCGCTGGCAGGGCCACTGCATCGTCCACGACGAGTTCAAGGCCCGTGCCCTGCGCGAGCTGAAAGAGCAGAATCCGGATGCCGCCGTGCTGGTTCATCCGGAATCCCCCGCCTCGGTGATCGAGCTGGCCGATGCGGTGGGCTCCACCAGTCAGCTGATCAAGGCCGCCAAGGAGCTGCCCCAGCAGAAGCTGATCGTGGCGACCGATCGGGGCATCTTCTACAAGATGCAGCAGGCCTGTCCGGAGAAAGAGATGGTGGAAGCACCGACCGGTGGCGATGGCGCCACCTGCCGCAGCTGCGCCCACTGCCCCTGGATGGCGATGAACGGTCTGGTGGCGATCAAGGAGGCCCTCACCGACGGTGCCGAGCGCCACGAGATCCATGTCGATGAAGATCTGCGGGTCAGAGCCTTGATCCCCCTCGATCGCATGCTCAATTTCGCCGCCGAACTCAAGCTCAAGACCCAGGGCAACGCCTGATTGCCGCCATCACGAGATGCAAAGAGGGCTCCCGCGGGAGCCCTCTTTATTTATCTGAACCTCATCCTGCTCAGATGATCACGGTGGAGAGACTGTGCTCTTCATCCGGCGCAACGGTCACTCCCGTATCACCGGCGATGGCCGCTTCAACGCAGAGCATGGTGCGATAGCCATCGTCGCTCATGTCGGCCATGGCGGTAGCCCCTTCCAGCCAGGGGGTCCAGACCACCACGCTGTCGTGGTTGCCACTCACTACCCGAGTCTCGCGCTCACCATCCTGCACGCTCACCAGCGCCTCTGGCTGCCAGTAAACCCGATCCAGCGGCCCGCTCAGGGTCAATGTACCCTGCTGCTTGGCATCCTGTCCGGTCAGCTTGTCGGCATAGGGCTCACCCAGACCGCTCACGCTCACCGCCTCCGGTGCGCTGATCTGCAAATAGGTGTGCAGCGCACCGCTATAAGTCAGCGGCTGGCTACCGGTGTTGCGAGTGGTCAGCACCAGCGAAAGCTCTTTGCCCACCAGCACGTCCAGTTCCAGCTCGAAGGGGTGATCCCACAGGGCGCGGGTCGCATCGCTGTCGCGCAGGGAGAGATGAACGAGCGTGCCATCGGCGTGATCGGAGACCCCGTCCAGCATCCAGAGGGTGGTGCGGGCAAAACCGTGGGAGGGCTTGCCGCTACCGACGCGGGCGGGCGCCGGGCCAAACCAGGGCCAGCAGATCGGGATACCACCGCGAACAGGCTTGCTGCCATCCAGCACCGCCTTGTCACTCAACCAAATGGAGGCTGGCTCGCCATGACGCTGATAGCTCAGCACATGGGCGCCAAACAGGCTGATTTCTGCCTTGGCATAGTCGTTGTTGATGGTGAGAACCGGCAGACCGGCCGCATTGTTGGCAAGCTTGCAATTGGCTGTCAGGGGACGAATGGATTGCATGTGGACTCCTGTCATCAGGGGAAACCGAAAAACAAAAAGGCGGCCAATGGCCGCCTTTTTCAAGCTACGCGATTGCGCATCCCAAATTACTTGGAGATGTGAGCGATCAGGTCCAGAACTTTGCTGGAGTAGCCCATTTCGTTGTCGTACCAAGATACAACTTTAACGAATTTGTCGTTCAGCTGGATACCAGCCTTGGCGTCGAATACGGAGGTCTGACGCTCACCCAGGAAGTCGGTAGATACAACTTCGTCTTCGGTGTAGCCCAGAACGCCTTTCATAGCGCCTTCGGAAGCAGCTTTCATCGCTTCGCAGATTTCTGCGTAGGTGGCAGCTTTCTTCAGGTTAACGGTCAGGTCAACAACAGACACGTCCGGAGTCGGAACACGGAAAGCCATACCGGTCAGCAGGCCTTTCAGTTCCGGGATAACTACGCCAACAGCTTTGGCTGCACCGGTAGAGGACGGGATGATGTTCTGAGCCGCACCGCGGCCACCGCGCCAGTCTTTGGCAGACGGACCATCAACGGTCTTCTGGGTAGCAGTGGTAGCGTGAACGGTGGTCATCAGGCCAGACTCGATACCGAAGGTATCGTTCAGAACCTTGGCGATCGGAGCCAGGCAGTTGGTGGTGCAGGAAGCGTTGGAAACGATGTCCTGGCCAGCGTAGGTAGAGTCGTTAACACCCATTACGAACATCGGGGTGGCGTCTTTGGACGGGCCAGTCAGAACAACTTTCTTGGCACCAGCAGCGATGTGCTTACGAGCAGTCTCGTCGGTCAGGAACAGACCGGTAGCTTCAGCAACAACGTCAACACCGATTTCGCCCCACTTCAGGTTGGCCGGGTCACGCTCAGCGGTAACACGTACGGTTTTGCCGTTTACAACCAGGTTGCCGTCTTTAACTTCAACGGTACCGTTGAAACGACCGTGAGTTGAATCGTACTTCAGCATGTAAGCCATGTAGTCAACATCGATCAGGTCGTTGATACCAACAACTTCGATGTCTGCACGCTCGCAAGCCAGACGGAATACGAAACGACCGATACGGCCAAAACCGTTAATACCTACTTTGATAGTCATATTTAGTTACCTAACTGTTCAGTAGTCAAAGAAAATTCCGCTTGTAAATTTACTAGAACTCTCCGGTGAGTCAACCAACATTCTGTCTGAAATTGCGCTATATCATGAAAAACTGTGAAATTAATTTTCTGTTTATGTAACTGATTACCACGTTTTGACGAAAAAAGTGCCAGATCGTGACATCGCGCAGATATCAACAATAGTGCCTACTCGGTCACACAACCATTCACAGAGATATGTAAAAATGTGCGCGGTTTAGCATGGCCAAAGAGCCACTGTTCAAGTACCACCCCATAAAAATCAAACAAAATAGTATAGATAGAATCCACAGCGGGAATTCTCAAACTATGACCACCCTGATTGAACAGCTGGCTGCCGCAAAAGGTATCGCCAGCGAGTATGTCGATGCCTGGGGCCACCCGGCCCAGGTATCAGAAGAGAGCAAGGCCGCCATGCTGGGCGCCATGGGCTACCGCGTCGATGACGAGGCCGCACTGGTGCAGCAGCTGGAAGAGGAGCATCGCCAGCACTGGCTGCGGGCGCTGGATCCTGTGATGGTGGTTCGCACCGGCGACGCCGTTACCCTTGAGGTTCGCCTCCCCATCGAATTCGTCAACGACGCCCTCACCTGGCAGCTCCAGCAGGAGCAGGGTGCTGTGTTGTCCGGTCAATTCACCCCCATCGAGGGTGAGCTGGTCGGCGTGGCCGAATTTGAAGAGATGGAGTGCCAGGCCTATCGCGTCACGCTGGATATGGCCCCTGAGCTGGGTTATCACCAGCTGGTGCTGCTGGAAGAGGGCAATGACGAGCCGCTGGCCACCATGCGCCTCATCGTCGCCCCCAAGGCCTGCTACAAGCAGGCGCCAATTGCCGATGGCCGCAAGGTATGGGGCCCGAGCGTGCAGCTCTACTGCCTGCGCAGCCGCCACAACTGGGGTATCGGTGACTTCAGCGATCTGGGCCAACTGGTTGAGAAAGCCGCCGCCTGGGGTGCCCACTTCGTCGGCCTCAACCCTATCCACGCCCTCTATCCGGCCAATCCGGAGAGCGCCAGTCCCTATAGCCCCTCTTCCCGTCGCTGGCTCAACGTAGCCTATATCAATGTGGAAGCGGTGCCCGAATTCCAGCAGAGCGATCGCCTGAAAGCGGAAGTGGCAAGCCCAGCCTTCCAGCAACATCTGGCCGACCTGCGTGCCAAAGAGAATGTCGATTACACCGGCGTGATCCAGACCAAACTCGGCATGCTGCGTCAGGTGTTCGATGAAGCCACCCTGAGCACCGAGCGTCAGGCCGCCTTTGATGCCTTCGTGGCCGCCGGTGGCGACAGCCTGCAACAGCAGGCAGCATTTGATGCCCTGCAGGCCCACTTCTATGCCAAAGGCGAAAATGCCTGGGGCTGGCCGGTATGGCCGCAGGAGCTGCGCGATTACCACAATCCTGCCGTTGCCGCCTGGATGGCCGAGCACCCGCAAGATGTCAACTTCTACCTCTATCTGCAGTTCCTGGCTGACGAGCAGCTGGCGCAAGCCGATGCCCGTGCCAAGGCTGCCGGCATGGTGATGGGTATCTACCGGGATCTGGCAGTGGGCGTCTCCGAAGGCTCCACCGAGATCTGGGCCAACCAGGATCTCTACTGCCCGAAAGCCTCGGTCGGTGCGCCGCCCGATATCCTTGGCCCGCTCGGTCAGAACTGGGGCCTGCCCCCGATGAACCCGAACAAGCTGTTTGAAGCGGCCTACCAGCCGATGGTGGACTTGTTCCGTGCCAACATGCGCTCCTGCGGCGCACTGCGCATCGACCACGTGATGGCCTTGCTGCGCCTGTGGTGGGTACCGCCCGGAGCGTCCGCCGCCAAGGGCGCCTACATATATTATCCGGTCAACGATCTGCTGGGCATTCTGGCCCTCGAATCCCACCGCAATCAGTGCCTGCTGATCGGCGAGGATCTGGGTACCGTGCCGGAGGGGATCGACGTGACCCTGAAAGAGAACGGCGTCCACTCCTACAAGGTGTTCTTCTTCGAGCGCTCCAAGGAAGATGGCGGCTTTATCTCTCCGGCGCACTACACCGAGCAGGCGATGTCAGCCCTGACCACCCACGACATGCCGACCCTCAAGGGCTTCTGGCACTGTGATGATCTGGCGCTCGGCCGTCAACTGGGTCTGTATCCGGATGAAGATGTATTGAAGACTCTGTATGCTGATCGCCACCAGGCCAAACAACGGATCCTCGACAGCTTGCATGCCCACAAGGTCATCTCTGACAACATCAGTCATGACGTAAACTGGGTCGGCATGAACACCGAACTCAACCACGGTCTGCAGATCCATATGTCCCGCGGCAGCTGCGCCCTGTTCAGTACCCAGCTGGAAGACTGGCTGGAGATGGACAAGCCGGTCAACGTACCGGGCACCAGTTACGAATACCCCAACTGGCGCCGCAAGCTCTCCGCTGATCTGGAAGATATTTTTGCCAATGAGGCACTCAAGGCACTGGCTGGCAAGATGAGCCAAGCCCGTGATGAGGCCAGTCGTTGAGACGCTGTCTCCCACAGCGCTCTCACCTAAATCCACTCCGGCTTCGGCCGGAGTGGATGCTCTGTCATGAAAGGAAATCTCGATGCTCGTTGAACGTTTGGTTGCTGCCCGCTGTTCCGATCCCTTCTCTCACTTAGGCCTGCAGGCCAATCCGGATGGGCCCGGCCTCAAACTGACCGCCTGGTTGCCTGATGCCCTCGAAGTTCGCGTCAAGGATCTCAAGTCGGGCAAAGTCGTTGCCACCCTGGCGCCCACCGATGAATCGGGTCTTTTTGAAACTGTTTTCACCCGCCGCAAAAACTCCTTCCCCTATCAGCTGATCGCCAGCTACCAAGATGCCACCACCGAGGTCATCGACCCCTATCAGTTTCAGGATGCCGCTTGGGCAGGCCTGGCCGAACTGACCGCCCAGCCGGAAAACCTCTACCACACCCTTGGCGCCCAGCTGCGCACCGTGGAGCATCTTGGCCAGCAGGTGGAAGGGGTGCGTTTTGCGGTCTATGCGCCGAGCGCCACCGCCGTGAGCCTCATCGGCGATTTCAACTTCTGGGATGGCCGCCGCCATCCGATGCAGCGCAGCCTCTGCGGTCACTGGGTGCTGTTTGTGCCGGGCCTCAAAGCCGGGGATCGCTACAAGTTCGAGCTCAAGGACCCCATGGGCAACCGGCTGCCCCACAAGAGCGATCCGGTCGGCTTTTACTGCGAGCAGTATCCGTCGTTCGCCTCCGTGGTCTATGACCACGCCCAGTACCAGTGGCAGGATGCCGAGTGGATTGCCAGCCAGCACAACGACAAACGCGAGCAGCCGCTCTCCATCTATGAGCTGCACGTCGGCTCCTGGAAGCGCCACCCCAACGGCGACAGCCTGAGCTGGCGCGAGCTGGCAGTGGAGCTGGTCGCCTACGTCAAGGAGATGGAGTACACCCACATCGAGCTGCTGCCTGTCTCCGAGCACCCCTTCAGCGGCTCCTGGGGCTACCAGCCGGTGGGCATGTTCTCCCCCACCAGCCGCTACGGCACCGCCGATGATTTCAAATACTTCGTCGACCAGTGCCACCAGGCCGGGATCGGCATCATTCTGGACTGGGTACCCGCCCACTTCCCGTCCGATGCCCACGGCCTAGCCCGCTTCGATGGCACCCCGCTCTACGAGTACGAGGATCCGCGCCGTGGCTGGCACCCGGACTGGAACTCCTACATCTACGACTTTGGCCGCGACACAGTGCGCCAGTTCCTGGTGGCGAGCGCCCTGTTCTGGCTCGACAAGTTCCACATCGACGGCCTGCGGGTGGATGCGGTCGCCTCCATGCTCTATCTGGATTACTCCCGCAACGCCGGTGAGTGGGTACCGAACGTCGATGGCGGCAACCACAACTACGAGGCGATCAGCCTCTTGAAGTGGACCAACGAGGAGGTCTATGGCAAGTATCCCCACGCCATGACCATAGCCGAAGAGTCCACCGCCTTTGCCGGTGTCTCCCGCCCCACCTTCCTCGGCGGCCTCGGCTTTGGCTTCAAGTGGAGCATGGGCTGGATGCACGACACCCTCACCTATATGCAGAAAGAGCCGATCCACCGTCGCTACCACCACAACGACATGACCTTCTCCATGGTTTACCACTATGACGAGAACTTCATCCTGTCGCTCTCCCACGACGAGGTGGTGCACGGCAAGCACTCCATGCTCTACAAGATGCCGGGGGACGAGTGGCAGCAAGCAGCCAACCTGCGGGCCTACATGGGCTTCATGTACGCCCACCCGGGCAAGAAGCTCAACTTCATGGGCACCGAAATAGCCCAGAGCAACGAGTGGAACCACGATGCCCAGCTGCCATGGCATCTGCTGCAATATCCCAAGCATGCCGGTCAGCAGCGGCTGATCCACGATCTCAACCACCTCTACCGTCATGAGCCTGCCTTGTATCAGGCCGATTATGAGCAGACCGGCTTCCGCTGGCTGGATCACAACGATGCAGACAACAGTATCTTTGCCTGGCTGCGGGCGGACAAAGAGGGCAAGCAGGCTATTGTGGTGGCTTGCAACTTCACCCCGGTGCCCCGTATCGAATATCGGATCGGCGTCCCAGCTGCGGGCCACTATCGGGTGGTGCTCAACACCGACAGCGAGTATTACTGGGGCAGTAACTATGATGTAGGTCTGGTGTTCGCTGCCGAGCCGACCCCCTGGCAGGGGATGGCACACAGCATAGTGCTGGATCTGCCGCCGCTGGCGACCTTGTTTATCAAACAGGAGTCTTGATGCTTGTAATGGAAAAAGGGGTGGGCCACCCGCTGGGGGCCCGCCTTGACGAGAACGGTTGCCACTTCTGCGTCTGGGCCCCCCAGTCGGACAAGGTGGAGATCTGCCTGTACGACGAGCAGGAGCAGGAGCTGATGCGGCTGGAGTTGCCCGGCCGCCGTGGCCAGTATCGCTTTGGCTACGTGCGCGGTGTAAAGGCCGGTCAGCGCTACGGCTATCGGGTCTATGGCACCCCGCAGGAGGGGATGCTGTTCGATCCGCAAAAACTGCTGATTGACCCCTATGCCAGGGCGCTCAGCCGTCCCACCTACTGGGATGAAGCCCTCTATCAGGGGGACAGTGCCGGGATGATTGCCAAGTCGGTGGTGGTGGATGACAGTTTTGACTGGCAAGGGGTTGGCAAACCCGGGATCAGTCCAGCCCGCACCATTATCTACGAGACCCACGTCAAGGGTTTTACCAAGCAGCACCCGGGGATCCCAAAAGCGCTGCAGGGCACCTACCTTGGCATCTGTCACCCGCTGGTTATCGAGCATATGAAGAGCCTCGGCATCACCTCGGTGCAGCTGATGCCGGTGGCCGCCTTCATGTCGGAACCGCGACTGGAGCAGCTGGGACTGACCAACTACTGGGGCTACAACCCCATCGCCTTCTTCGCCCCGGAGCCGCGTTACAGCACCCGAGCCGACGAGGCGGTGACCGAGTTCAAGACCATGGTGCGCGAGCTGCACCGGGCCGGGCTCGAGGTGATTCTGGATGTGGTCTACAACCACACTGCCGCCTCTGGCTTCGACGGCCCCACCCTCTCGTTCAAGGGCTTTGACAACGCCGGTTACTACGCCTTCGAAGCGGGCCCCCACGGCCCCGACTACACCCGTCACGCCAACGTGACCGGTTGTGGCAACAGCGTCAATCTGGATCACCCCAACACCCTGCGGCTGGTGCTCGATGCCTTGCGCTACTGGGTCACCGAGATGCAGGTGGATGGCTTCCGTTTCGATCTGGCGGTGACGCTGGCGCGGGAAGCGGGGGAGTTCGAGCCCATGGGCGCCTTCTTCAAAGCCGTGATGGCCGATCCTGTGCTGTCACAGGTCAAGCTCATCGCCGAACCCTGGGATATCGGCCCCTTCGGCTACCGGCTGGGTCAGTTCCCGAGCCAGTGGCAGGAGATCAATGACCGCTATCGCGACACGGTGCGCGCTTTCTGGCGCGGTGATGCGGGCAAGATGGGGGACTTTGCCACCCGTCTGGTCGGCTCGCGGGATATCTTCCCGAAGAACTGGCGCTCCCCCCACACCAGCGTCAACTACCTCTGCTATCACGACGGTTTCACCCTGGAGGATCTGGTCTCCTACAACCAGCGCCACAATCAGGCCAATGGTGAAGACAATCGGGACGGTCACGGCAACAACCTCTCCTATAACCACGGGGTAGAGGGGCCGACTCTGGATCCGCGGGTCAACAGCCTGCGCCAGCAGCAGAAGCGCAATCTGATTGCCACCCTGCTGCTGTCGCAAGGGACCCCGCACTTCCTTGCCGGGGACGAGATGGGCCGCAGCCAGCTTGGCAACAACAACGCCTACTGCCAGGACAACCAGATCAGCTGGGTCAACTGGCAGTGGCGGCCGGAGGATGAGCGGCTGTTCGCCTTCACCCAGCAGATGATGGCGCTGCGGGCGGAGTCCTGCGTCTTCTCCAACCTGCAGCTGAGCGACGACAGCTGGAATGGCACCCCGTCCAGCTGCCATCAGGTCAACTGGTATCACCCGGACGGCCACCAGCTCACCGATCAGGATTGGCACGCCCCCATGGGGCAGGCGTTCGCCATGGATATCGGCATGATCAACTGTGTCGGCGAGCGCTGGTACGTGCTGTTCAACGCCAGCGACTACGATATCCAGTTCCGTCTGCCGCCGCCGGGGGAAGGGCTGGAGTGGATCCAGACCATCGACACCGCCACCAACGATGGCCTCCCCTTCCTGCCCGATGACATCAAACGGCAGGTGGCAGTCGGCCGGGCCCACTCCCTCAAACTGCTGGAGCGGGTGGCGCTGGCCAGCACCTCGGAGGATGCCCAGCCACCGCAGCAGGAAATTCTCCCTGCATCCGGTGAGGAGATGGTTGCCACCTCGATCACAGATACAGGCAAAGCATAAGAGGCATGCTGGAGTCAGCTTTACGGAGCCGCTATGCTGGGCTCCGGTATGGATGGCAAGGAGTCGGTATGAGCAGTAACAATCCGGAACAGTGGCGCAGTAAACTGACCGCCGAGCAGTTTCACGTCTGCTGGGAGAAGGGCACCGAGCGCCCCTACAGCGGCGCCCTGCTCCACAATCGCAAGAGCGGCGACTACCTCTGTGTCTGCTGCAAGAGCGTGCTGTTCCACTCGGATGCGAAGTTTGACTCCGGCTGCGGCTGGCCCTCGTTCGACAAGGCCATCGAGGGGACGGTGGAGTACACCGAGGACAACAGCCACGGCATGAAGCGGGTGGAGATCACCTGCCGCCAGTGCGGCTCTCACCTCGGTCACGTCTTCCCCGATGGACCGACCGAGACCGGCCAGCGCTACTGCGTCAACAGCCTGAGTCTGGATTTCGAACCCGAGGTCTGAACGGTTTACCCATTGCAATAAAAACGGCGCCTCCGTTATGGAGGCGCCGTTTTTTTATCGGGATTTCACCGGCTTCACGCCAGCAGGATAGCAGCCATCACCAACAGGGCCGCGATGGCCGGCACCGGCAACTTCAACACCCGCAGCAGATAAAAGCCGATGGCCGCCAGCGCAAGATCGGTCGGCGCCAGCACCGCACTCTGCCACACCGGCTGATAGAGGGCCGCCAACAACAAGCCCACCACGGCGGCGTTGATTCCGGTGACGGCCCCCGCCAGACGGGGCCGGGCCAGCCACTGTTGCCAGCAGGGGCCCACCGCCCAGAGCAGCAGAAAACCGGGCACAAAGAGCGCCAGGGTCGCCAACAGGGCCCCGATCAGCGGCATTTCGGGCTGCAGCTGGGCACCAAGATAGGTGGCAAGGGTAAACATGGGACCCGGCACCAACTGGGCCAGGCTGTAACCGGTCAGAAACTGCTGCTCGTTGAGAGTGTGTCCCACGCTCTCTTGCAGTAGCGGCAACACCACATGGCCACCGCCAAACACCAGACTACCGGCGCGATAGAAGTCGGCAACCAGCTGGCCAAGCGGGCTACCGAGCAGCGGCAGAGCGATAAAAAGGATGCCAAACAGCAGCAGGGTCGGCCAATGAGGTTGACTGCTGGCGGCAGAAGGCAGCTCGGCGGAGGCTGGGCGACTACCCGCCCCGCGCTGGCTGCGGGCGCAGATCAGCGCCGCTCCCGCCAGCATCAACAGTTGAGTCAGCAGACCGGGCTGCCACCAGAGTGCAGCAGCGGTCACCACCATGATCCCCTGGGTCATTCCCGTGGCACAGAACTGACGACTCATGGTGAGCACCGCATCGGCCACCACGATAAGCGCCAGCAGTTTAAGGCCATGCAAGGCAGCATCGAGCCACAGATTGCTGCCCAGCTGACCGATACCGATCGCAGCCGCCAGTAGCAGAAGAAATGAGGGCAGCGTGAAGCCAACAAAAGCAGATAGCGCCCCGCCCAGACCGGCGCGATGACGACCGATGGCGAAACCCAGCTGGCTGGAGGCGGGCCCCGGCAGCAGCTGGCACAGCGCTAGCAGGCGGGCAAACTCGGCCTGTGTCAACCAACCGAGCCGCTGGACGAAGGCGCGCTGGAAATAACCGATATGAGCGGCCGGACCACCAAAACTGATGCATCCCAGCCATAAAAACTGAATAAATACCTGTCCCACGCTCTCCTCCCTCATCCCTCTTCTCCCGATGGAGAGGGGATATTATGACAGCGCGATGATCGTTTTATGACAATCAGACTGATTAGGCCGACACCATTGGCGCATCACTCGGCAGATAGCAGCGTCCCGCCAGCCAGCAGGCGATGGATTGGCGGCTGGCATCGAAGTGGGGCTCGGGCAACGCGCGCGGATCGCACCAGAACCAGCCTTCGCACTTCTCCGGTTCCAGCAGTTGCGGCTCGCCATCGGCCCGGGCGTACAGTGTCACCGAGATATAGTGCAACCCGCTCTCGCGCCAGGTCTCCAGATTGTTGGTCACCGCCACCACCTCGGGCCCGTGAATTCCAAGTCCGGTCTCCTCGGCCACCTCGCGGATCGCCGCCGACTCGAAGCTCTCCCCCAATTCCAGATGACCACCCGGGATCGACCAGTAGGGGGCATGGCTCCCTTTGCGTTTGCCAAGCAGCACCTGGCCTTGGGCGTTGGTCAGGATGACGCCGACCCCGACGCGGGGATAGAGAGTGGACATGAAAACGCTCCTTCAATAAGGCAGTAAAACGGCCCCACCTTAGGCCCAAGAAGGGCACAGGGCAAGCCCCGGCTGCACGGTACCTGCACCTGTCGGTGGCCCCTCCCCTTGCCCCTTAACCGGTTATCACTGATGCTGGGGAGTGAAGCCCGGATGGAGAGGTCATCCCAATCCTCTCGGTCCCCCATCACCCCGAGGAGTCCGCCATGAAAAAATTGCTCCCCCTGTGCGCTCTGCTGCTCACGGCTTGCCAAACCACGCCGCCCCCCAACTCGCTCGCCATCGATGATGCCGACGCCTGGCAGGCCATTTGCAAAGATGGCACCCGGGTTCGCGCCGTGGTGGCAGAGGGGATCTGTGGGGATCATCGCGGGGTAGCCATGTGGACGAATAAGCCAAGAGCTGAACGGATGGCAGAAGAAGCCGCCAAATAGTGTGATCCAGACACCATAAAATGACTCTACTGGCCAATTGGCCGGATTTTTTCGCGATCTCGCCAGCACTTTGCCACCTTGTTCATGGTGCGCTCAGTTTTCTGTTCCCATACTGGCCCTACAGTTCCAAAAGAGGAGAGACAAGATGCAAACATCCATCGTCGGGCTCTCCATTCTGTGGGGGCTAGCCAGTTTTGGTGTTCAGGGGGATTTCATCGAGAGCCGTGATTCCGTTGCGCCATCCTGGCAAGCCGAGTCCAGAGTGGAGATGGAAGGTTATCTGATTGAATCGCTTGGCGAAGATCGCTGGCTATTCGACAACGGCAGCGAGAGCCTGCTGGTCTCCCTGCCCGAGGGGCAGTGGGTGCCGACCGGCGAGCGGCTGCGAGTTAGCGGCGAACCGCAGCAGGAGCAGAGCGGCTGGCTGCTGCAGGTGGAAGATATCAGCCAGGTCAGCGTCTGACCACGGCAGTCGCCCCGTCACCGCGACAGCTAATCCAGACCCGATAACCACGACCGAATAACCAAGAGCGAATAGCAAAAGAGGAGGCCACTGGCCCCCTCTTTCTGTTTCTATAAACGGTTTGCGCGGGCTCAACCCAGATGGTTGAGCGGCAGCGCCGTCTTGTGCTTGATGCGGCGCAGCACGAAGCTGGAGCGCACACCGGTCACCCCCGGAATATGGGTCAGCTTGTCCAGCAGGAAGTGCTGATAGTGCTCCATGTCGCGCACCACCACCTTGAGCTGGTAATCGGCATCATTGCCGGTGATGAGGTCACACTCCAGCACTTCGGGCAGTTCGCTGATGGCGCGATCGAAATTTTCGAACCGCTCGGGCGTGTGTCTGTCCATGGAAATGTGAATGTAGGCGGTGAGGGTGAGGCCAAGCTGGCGGGCGTTGAGCAGAGTAACGTGGGTGTCGATGAGACCGGCATCCTCCAGCGCCTTGACCCGGCGGGAGCAGGGGGACGGCGAGAGCCCGACCAGCTCGGCCAGTTCCAGATTGCTGATGCGGCCATTCTCCTGCATCAGCTCGAGAATATGTCTGTCTATGCGATCAAGTTTCAGCATTTACCCTTCCTCGTTGCAATGACTAATCCACTTTTCCTAGATTAAGGGTGAACTATTGCAAAAACAACCGAAATAAGTGGTTACTTTGCAACCACTCACCGGCATGGGAGGGATACTATGGTTACATCTTCCGGTGGCAAAGCAGATACCTGACCGGGTCTCTGCGGTGAAGGACCTTACCGGGTCAAGAGCCCCATCAGCCGTCTTACCTTATCGGGAAACGACGGGCTGGAACGAGAGAACCCCCTCCCCGAAGGCAACAAAGCAGGCATCCCGGCGCCTGCTTTGTTGTTTTTGGGCGTTTGACGAAATCAGAGCGCGGGCGACGTGATGCGATAGAGGCAGCGATGCGCCCCCTCCAGCAGATATTGCTCCCGCTCCACCGTCGCCGGCGCCAGCAGCTGGCGAAACAGCGCCAGTTCGCTGCGACAAAAACCGCGGCAGGTGCGCGCCGCCGCACAGATGGGACAGTGGCTCTCCCACAGCAGCCAGCTGCCATCCTCCTCATAGCGGATCTCCGCCATGTAGCCCTCGCGAGTACGCAGCTCCTTGAGCGCCGCCAGCCGGCCAGAGAGGCCATAGGACCCCAGCGCCTCCTGATAGCGAGCAAGCATCTGCTGCTCCCGCTGCTGGAGCAGCCGTTCCATCCCCTCCTCGCCAAACAGCTCGCGCACGTTGTCGATCAGCTGCACGGTCAGGTCGCTATGGTTATCGGGGAAGCGCTGCCAGGCCTGCTCGGTGAGCTGCCACAGTCGCACGGGACGACCGCGCCCGCGCGCCTCGTCGCTGAATGTGACCCACCCCTCCTGCTCCAGTGCGAGCAGGTGCTGGCGGGCGCCCATGGAGGTCATCTGCAACTGCTCCCCCAGCGCGGCGGCGCTCTGCGGGCCATGGCTCTTGAGCAGAAACAGGATCTTGTCGGTGCTAGCGTTCATGATCTCATTATGGGGAGCGCCCTTTATTAAATCAATAATTCACTTTACTTAATCCCGTCTATGAACCAGCATAAATAAACTAATAACTTTACTTAATGGGTGCAGCATGGAGAAACACGAGCACAAAAATCCCCTCTGGGTGCTGGTCATGACGGTCACGCTGGCAGTTGCAGGCTTCAGTCTTCCCTCCCCGGTGTTGGCACCTTTGCTGCTGGATCCGGCGCAGGGGATGCTGACGCCGGAAGCCTCCGACTGGAGCCGCAAGGTGTGGCTGGGAGTCATCATGGGGCTCTACCCGCTGTTCCAGCTGGTGGGCAGTCCCTGGCTCGGTCGCCTCTCCGACCGCTATGGCCGCAAGCCACTGCTGTTGCTCTCGCTGGCGGGGGTACTGGCAGGCTATGCCCTGATGGCACTCGGTATCGCCTGGCGCTCCCTCCCCCTGTTGCTGCTCAGCCGGATTGTGGAGGGGCTGTGCAACGGCAACATCGCCATCGTGCAGGCGATGGCGGCGGATCTCGCCGGCAAGGAGCACAAGGCACGCAGCTTCGCCTGGATCAACATCGGCATGAATCTGGGCTGGGTCGTGGGGCCGATGATCGGGGGCTACGCCGCGGTGATCTCGGGGGATTACAGTCTGGCCGCCTGGCTGGCGGTAGGAATGACCCTGCTCAACCTGCTGCTGGTGCTCTGGCTGATCCCCTATCGTCCGCCGGTGGCGGCCACCCGTCAGGCAGCGACCATCTCCAGCCGCCAGCTGTTGTTGCAACCGGCCCTGCTGCCCTACTTCGCGCTCACCCTGATCAGCTATGGCGCCGTGCAGCTCTATTTCACCTACTTCAATATCTGGCTGGTGGAGCGGCTGGCCTGGGATCCGGCCCAGCTGGCGCAAGCGGCGGTGCTGGTGAGTTTGCCTATGATGGCGGGCTCCTGGCTCGGCTCCCGCATCGCCCGTCACTGGCGCGGCAGCTCCCTCGGCATCGTCGGCCATCTGGTGATGGCGAGCGGCATGCTGCTCTTTATCCTGCCCGTGCACTGGTGGGGGCTGGCACTCACCTTCGTTCCGGCTGGCATAGGCATGAGTCTGGGGGAGCTGGCCACCTCGGTGGCGATCTCCAACCGCAGTCACCCGGAGCAACAGGGGCAGGCGATGGGGCTCTACCGCGCCCTCGCCGTGGGCAGCGAGATCCTGGCGGTGCTGCTCGGCAGTCTGGTGCTGCTGGCCGGTACCGAGTGGCCCTTCTATCTCGCCACCCTCTGCTCCCTTGCCAGTGCCGCCGGTTTCTATCTGCTACGCCGCCGTGCCGACCGTCGTCAACAGCTGGCCAGCTGCACCTGAGCCACGAAGGGATCACAGTTCGGCGCTTCGGCTGCGGGCAAGACTTGCATCGGGGCGCCGGGTCTGGGACGGTAAGGCTCTTTGCGGATTTGTTCGATGCTGGAGGAGCTATGAGTGAGTACAAGGCCATCGCGCTCGATATGGATGGCACCCTGCTGACCCGGGATCACAAGATCTCGTCGGCCACCCGGGCAGCCCTGGCGCAAGCCCGCGCCCACGGCATCAAGGTGCTGCTGGTCACGGGGCGCCACTACATGACGGCGCGTCCCTTCCACCACGAGCTGGCCCTCGACACCCCCCTCATCTGCAGCAACGGCGCCTATCTCTATGATCCGGTGCAGAACCGGATCATCAGCGGCGACCCGCTGGCGGCTGCCCCGCTTACCGAGCTGCTGGCCGCGGTCGAGGCACAGCAGATGGGCGCCCTGTTCCATCTGAGCGAGGGGATCGGCTACATCGGCTGTGAAGAGCATGTCACCCGCATCCGCCACTGGTCGGCCAATCAGCCGGATCACCTCAAGATCGCCATCCATCCGGTTGAGGAGCTGGCAGGCTGGCTCGACAACCCGGTCTGGAAACTGGAGCTGTTCAATCAGGATCCGGCGCGCCTGCACACCTTTATGGGCGAGGTGGTCGAGCAGATGCCCTTTACCCGCGACTGGGCGGCCCCCTATGCGGTGGAGCTGGTACAGCCCGGTTGCAGCAAGGGCAACCGGCTTGCCCAGTGGGCCGCCAGCGAAGGGATTGAGATGGATCAGGTGGTGGCGTTTGGTGACAACAACAACGACATCAGCATGTTCGAGCAGGTGGGGCTGGCGGTGGCCATGGGCAATGCGGCCCCGCAGATCCAGAGTCATGCCCATCGGGTCACGGCCGATCACAACGAAGATGGTATCGCACTGGCGCTGCAGCGCTGGGTTCTGCCCTGAGCTGACAAGATGCAACATGGCCAGCACGCGGGCTGGCCATGAAGAGAGGGATTAACCGCCGAAGGAGAACTGGATCACCCGATCCGGATAACGCAGACGGTTGTACTCCCGGCGCAGGGATTCGTAGTGGCGAATGGCCCGATCGCGCTTGGCGCGGTAGTAGTCGCGCTGTTCCGTGTTGGTTTCGTTGCGGATGCTGCGTTCAAGCGTATCGATATCCCGCTCGGTACGCTCCAGCTCATCGCTGATCTCCCGCATGCGGGCAGCCAGTTTGTACTCTTCATAGCCACGCTGATACTGCTTGAGGAAGCTGGCGTCATTGGGGCATACCCCCAGATAGGCCTGCCCCTCCTTGCCCTTGCTGTAAGCCAGCTCGGGAATGCAGTAGAGCTCCAGCCCCTTGTCGTAGCCCCGTTTCCACTCGGCCTCATCCACTTTGAGGCCATATTCGCTGCAAGACGAAACGTAGTCGCGGGTCGCCTGACGGGTTTTGCCTTCCGATCCATCCTGATAACCCAGGTTGTACCAGCTCATGGTGCGGCACTCATCTTCTGACAGGGCACTGCATCCCGCCAGCAATACCGGCAGGGTCAGCAACAGGATTTTGAGGGACATGAACAGACTCCGGAAAAGATAGTGAGCGGCATTCTAGAGAGGATAAAAGGCCATAACAAGGGATGCGCTCCCGTGCGGTCTGGCGCGGTTTATTTGATGTTTTTGTCACTATTCAACGCCGTGCCGGACGGGGCGGCCAACCCGCTTTCCTTGTTATCAGGCGCAAGGTAAACTGCGCCATCTTTTAACTGGCGCGCAACAAAAACAATGAAAGTCCTGACCGTCGATTACCGCTCACCCGATGCGGCCCAACGCTTCACCGAATCCCTGCGAACCACCGGCTTTGGCGTGTTGACCAATCACCCCATCCCGAAAGAGCTGGTGCAGTCCATCTACGACAACTGGTATCGCTTCTTCATGAGCGAGCAGAAGCAGGATTTCCTGTTCAACCGCGAGACTCAAGATGGCTACTTCCCGCCCTCGGTCTCCGAGGTGGCCAAGGGCCATAGCCAGAAAGACATCAAGGAGTACTTCCACATCTACCCCTGGGGCCAGATGCCGGAAGAGCTGAAAGAGCAGGCGATGGAGTACTATCGTCTAGCCAACGGTCTGGCCGCAGAGCTGCTGGGCTGGGTCGAGCAGTACACCCCGGCCGATATTGCCGCCAACTACAGCTGCCCCCTCTCCTCGATGATCGAAGAGAGCCAGAAGACCCTGCTGCGGGTGCTGCACTATCCGCCGTTCGATGGTACCGAGGAGCCGGGCGCCATCCGCGCCGCCGCCCACGAGGATATCAACCTGCTTACCATTCTGCCCGCCGCCAACGAACCGGGGCTGCAGGTGAAGGGTTCCGATGGCGAGTGGATGGACGTGCCGTGCGACTTTGGCACCCTCATCATCAATATCGGTGACATGCTGCAGGAGGCCTCTCGCGGCTACTACCCCTCCACCACTCACCGCGTCATCAACCCGACCGGTGGCAGTGCCAGCAAGTCACGTATCTCGCTGCCGCTGTTCCTCCATCCGCGGCCCGAGGTGGTGCTCTCCGAGCGCCATACTGCCCACAGCTACCTGATGGAGCGGCTGCGGGAGCTGGGGGTGATCTAGTCCGCAGACGAGCTGTTGTCAGAGACCAAACCGGAGCAATCTCGCTCCGGTTTTTATTTGGTGGCAGGATTGGGCAAAAAACAGAATTAAATTAGCCAATTATGCTAATAAATCGCATTTACACCTGATAACCGTCGTAGTGATTGCGCCGTGACCTCCGTAACATGAGCGCCATTCTGCCCCTGCCCAAGGGGCGCTCGATTGGAGTTCTTATGAAGCAGTCCCAATGGTCATCCCGACTCGGCTACATCCTCGCCGCAGCGGGTTCCGCGGTCGGTATCGGCGCAATCTGGAAATTCCCCTATGTCACCGCCGTCAACGGCGGCGGCGCCTTCCTGCTGGTCTTTCTGCTCTTCAGCTTCACCCTGGGGGTTGCGGTACTGATGGGGGAAACCCTGCTCGGCAGCATGAGTCGCCGCGGGGTAGTCGGAGCCTTCTCCGATCTGCTCGGCAAACAGTGGCGCTGGGTTGGGGTAATGGGAGTGATCTCTACCCTTCTCATCTACTGCTTCTACAGCGTGGTGGGCGGCTGGACCCTGGGTTATACCGGCATGGCCCTCTCCGGTCAGCTCAACCATGGGGATGCGGCTGCTCTCACCGCCCGCTTCAATGACTATGTCAGCGGCGACGTCTGGCCAATCCTCACTCACCTGCTGTTTGCCGCCCTCACTTGGATGGTGGTGCAAGGGGGCATTCAGAAAGGGGTGGAGCGCACCCTGCGCTGGATGATGCCGGCCCTGTTCCTGATGATCCTGATGCTGGTCGCCTTTGGCCTCACCCTGCCCAATGCGATGGCGGGGGTACGTCACTTCCTGATGCCCGACTTCAGCAAGCTGGGGATGTCTGGCGTGCTCGATGCCATGGGGCTGGCCTTCTTCTCCCTCTCCATAGGTCTTGGCATCCACACCACCTACGGCGCCTATCTGCCGACCAGCGAAGGGGTTGGTCGCTCCAGCCTCTGGGTGGTGCTGCTGGCCAGCATGGTGGCGGTACTGGCGGGCTTGATGATCTTCCCGGTGCTGGCCTCGACCGGTATCGACCCGGCCTCCGGCCCCGGCCTCACCTTTATGACCATGCCGGCGGTGTTTCAGCTGCTGCCCTTCGGTCAGGTGCTTGAGGTGATCTTCTTCGCCCTGCTGGTCTTTGCGGCGCTCTCCTCGGCCATCTCCCTGCTGGAACATTTGCAGTGCTTCCTGTGCGAGACCTGGGGCTGGTCACGCCGCACGGCCTGCAGCGCCATCACTGGATTCGTCATGGTTAGCGGTGTTCCGGTCAGCCTGTCGTTTGGTTCGCTGCAACACGCCACCCTGTTTGGCAAAACCATTTTCGAGCTGCTGGACTTTGTCACCTCCAACCTGATGATGCCGCTGTTCGGCCTGATGCTTACGCTGCTGCTGGGCTGGAAGCTGGGACGCAAGGCGCTGCCGCAAGGGATTGCCAGCCACTGGCATCACCTGCTGATGAACTGCTGGCGCTGGATTGCCCCCTTGCTGATCGGCGGGATCTTGATTCGCGGTCTGGTGTAACGGTTACTCTTCGCGGGTGGGCCCATCGGCCCGCCCCTGTGCGGCTCTGACGGCCTCCAGGGCATGCTGCCAGCGGGTGATCTCGGCATCATCCGTTCCCTTGGAGAAGACGATATAGAGACCGGCCTGATGGAGCAGCACCCCACTGCTGACGATGCTGCGCCGGGATAACCCCATCTTGTCGAGGGTGGCCTCCATCACCAGCTCCGCCATCGGCAAGGCATCGATCTTGCCCAGCATCAGCCGCTCTATCGCCTCCCCGACTGTCTTGTAGCGCACAAGATTGGTGTAGCCCTCATGGGTCAACCGCACATCATCGGCATTGCCCAGCACTACACCCACTCTGGGCAGATCCCGCAGCTGTGCCAGCGAGGTCAGCGGGTGGCGACTATCCGGCGCCTGATAGATAAAGACCCGATTGATAAAGAGCGGGCCAACCCATTTGAAATGGGACTCCCGCTCCGGGAGCCGCTGTACCACGAACAGTCCATAGCCGGGCTCGACCCGTGCCAGCGCCAGCGCCCGCTTGAGCGGGTAAATCCGCACCGGATAGCGGGTGCCAAGCTCCTCCTGCACCTCATCAATCAGGCGAATGGCAAATCCGTCGAGCTTGCCGTCACGGTATTCGGTAAAGGGGGGTAAGTCGTGACTCAGCAGGGTTAATCCGGACTGCGCCGACACACTCAGGCTGATCAGTAACCAGGGCAGCACCATCCATCTCATACGACATCCTGTCTCATCGTTGTTCCCGTCAGCGCCATGTAGCGGTCACTAGTTCCAGAAGAAGCTACGTCGATTATCGCCCAGTAAATAGCCACAAGGTAGAAAAGATGCTGCCCTGCGAGGTTCTACCCCATTGAGTTGTACGTACAGTCCGAGTGGTGACAGCGGCACACATAAAAAATTTTTGATTTTATGTGTCAATTATTCTTTCCATGGTTTAGGCTGTTTCCTCATTCATTGGTCAGGTTGTCACCTCATGTCTGCCATCCTCGTGCTGTTTGGTCGATTTTTTAGCTCGCAAGAGAGGTGACCTTGCACACACAGTTTTTCTGAATGTTCATTGCAAAGGTCGCCTCAGGCGGCCTTTTTTATGGTCTGTCGTTTATTGCTACAGAGGAGTATTGCTTCGATGTCGTGTTACCCGGAGGTTGTATGAGCCAGGTTCAGTGGTCTTCCCGTCTCGGTCATGTGCTGGCCGCAGCAGGCACAGCGATTGGCCTTGGTGCCATCTGGAAGTTTCCCTATGTGACCGCCACCAATGGCGGTGGCGCTTTTCTGCTGGTTTTTCTGCTGTTCAGCTTCACCCTGGGGGTAGCGGTACAGGTCGGCGAAACTCTGCTCGGCAGCCATAGCCAGCGCGGGGTGCTCGGCGCTTTTCGCAAACTGGTGGGGCCGAACTGGCGCTGGATGGGGTATATGGGGATCGCCTGCGGCTTCTTTATCTACAGCTTCTACAGCGTGGTGGGCGGCTGGACCGTGGGTTACGCCGCGCTGGCGATGGCTGGCAAGCTCAATCTGAGCGAAGGAAGCGCCCTCACCGCCCTGTTCAACGGCTATGTCAGCAACCCCTGGTGGCCGGTGCTGACCCATCTGATCTTCGCAGGCCTGACCTGGTGGTTCGTGCAGGGAGGTATTCAGAAAGGGGTGGAGCGGGCACTGCGCTGGATGATGCCCGCACTCTTCATCATGATGTTGTTGCTGGTGGGGGTTGGCCTCTCCATGCCGGGCTCCATGGCGGGTGTGCGCCAGCTGCTGCTGCCGGACTTCTCCATGCTGACCGGCCAGAGCGTTCTGGACGCGCTGGGACTGGCCTTCTTCTCCCTCTCCATCGGGCTCGGGGTACACACGACCTATGGCGCCTACCTGCCCAATAGCGAAGGGGTGCTGCGCTCCGGGGTCTGGGTAGTCACTCTGGCAAGCCTTATCTCGGTGCTGGCGGGCTTGATGATCTTCCCGGCGCTGGCCTCCACCGGCATCGACCCCACCGCAGGGCCGGGTCTCACCTTTATGACCATGCCTGCCGTGTTCAGTCATCTGCCGCTCGGTCAGGGGCTGGGGGTGGTCTTCTTCCTGCTGCTGCTGGTCGCCGCCCTCTCCTCCTCCATCTCCATGCTGGAGCATCTGGTGCGCTTCACCACCGAGGAGTGGGGTTGGTCGCGCCGTGGCGCCTGCCGGGTGTTGACCCTGCTCATCATGGCCTCCGGCATTCCGGTGAGCCTGTCGTTCGGCCCATGGAGCGATCTGACCCTGTTTGGCAAGACCATCTTCGAGCTGCTCGACTATCTGACCTCCAACCTGATGATGCCGCTGTTTGGTCTGGTACTGACCCTGCTGCTGGGCTGGCGCCTGGGTGATGCCATTCTCCCTGTAGGCCTGTCACCCGCCCTGCGTCTGGCGCTGCTCTGGTGCTGGCGCGTGGTGGCGCCGCTGCTGATCAGCGGGATCCTGATCCGCGGGATCATGTAGCACCTTGCGCATCTTTGCGGGCAGGCCTTGGCCTGCCCTTTTTATTGCTGGCGTTTACTTTATTACAGGCGTTCATATAAGCAGCATCACGATGGACAGGAGTCAGTCGGGCAATCTCGGCAGAGCAGAGTAGAGGATGTGCGAAATGACAGAGTGGCAGAGTGGCACTATAAGAGGTGGTGCTTGGCTCGCCACAACGGCAACAGAAGAAGCTGGAGTACTGAATTGCGGGCAAAAAAAATCCCCATCTGAGTGGGGACTTTCTCTGCAACCGCAGCTGATATCTCAGCATCGCTTGCGAATATGGTGGTCGTTACTGGGATCGAACCAGTGACCCCCTCCTTGTAAGGGAGGTGCTCTCCCAGCTGAGCTAAACGACCTGGGATTCTGAAATGATGGTGGGTCGTGCTGGATTCGAACCAGCGACCAATTGATTAAAAGTCAACTGCTCTACCGACTGAGCTAACGACCCATCTAAATCATTTTTTCTACAAACTGGTGGTCGTTACTGGGATCGAACCAGTGACCCCCTCCTTGTAAGGGAGGTGCTCTCCCAGCTGAGCTAAACGACCTGGGA
>NZ_JBFOCX010000022.1:0-11108 GCF_040908025.1 Aeromonas sp. R9-2 | reverse complement strand
GCTTGCGGGTTACTCTCTTCCGTCAAGGCAGACGCAATACCTGTCGCAGAAGATACGATACCCAGGACAGAAGAGGTTATTGACAAGGCGGTTCCTGCCGTCATCATGGCAGCTCCCGCTGCGATCCCCGTCCCCAGGGTGACAATCGAAATCAGTAGCCCCAAAATACCCAAACCAAGTCCCACTCCTGCCGACACGCTCATATGACCACTTGGGTCAAGCAGGTTAATTGGGTTTCCAAGGGTATAGGCATAGGGGTTAAGCCCTCCATCACCAAAAGGGCTTAAACTGTCAGCCGCATGAAAACGCATCAGCGCCGGGTTATAAGCCCGATACCCTTTCCCTAAATGGTATAGGCCGGTAACCGGGTCTCGCCGCTCGCCGTTGAATCCGATGAAATTAGTCATAATCGTCAGCTGATTTCGAGCCTCATCCGCCATCAACAAGCCCGAGCTATTCGTCAGCAATAAATCCGCAGCCCGCAATGCATTGGGTAATACCAACAAGGATGAGGCTGCCGCGAAAATAGACGATTTTATCAAGAATTGTCTACGACTCAAATTAGGATAAGCATCCAATGAAGAACTGTTCTCGGCGGGGAGTAGCAGTGTAAAAGGATCACGTTTAATTGAATTCATTACTAGCTCCATACACGAGTCATAAACGACACGATTGAATCAGTTAATAATTATCACCATAATAAAGGGGTGACACCTCCGATAGGTTGAGTTGGTATGTGCCTTTAAGGCTGATATCTTCATGACACCCACCGCCGTTCACTACCCTCACGGCTAATCAAATAGCGTATATCGTATCGGGTCTATATAGAAAGACACTAGAGGTATCACCGAAAAACCTATAATAACAAGCAGTCAATCATGGGACATTGTAAATGTCAAGATCCCAACTCCCCTTGCGGCGAAGGTAAATAATAAAAGGATTGCCGTAACTATCCCACCCTTCAATATTTTTCTCATATTGAGTGCTCTTCCCATTATTGTAAGATGGATTGGCTGAGCCATTGTATGGTGCAAGAGAATTATTATCAGCAAGACCATCCTTAGATGACTCAATAAGATATAAACTGCCATCATCAGTACTTAACGCTGGAGTTTGGAATGCTTGCCACCCCTTATTCTTCTCGAAATATGGAATGGACAAATTAACGTTGTTCATACCTGGTTTAACCGCATACCAAACATTCGTCTTTAAATAATACTGATGACCGTCATTCAACATGGTATCTTTCGCACTTTGCATAACCAACCGGTCTCCATCATATTTAAGCAGGCCATTATCTTTAATTTTACGGACATAAAATCCAGATCTTGGTTTGAGTTTAATAAAACGCACCTTTAACGGATTGAAACTGCTAGAAAAATAGTTGCCAGTAACAATGAAATCATCAAGAGAATAGCTTTTTTTCGTTATAGAAATGATTTTTGCAAACTCATCTTGGCCATTTTCACAAGAGTGATAAACATCACCAACATTCGCACAAATAATTTTATCAACTGCTTCCGTAGTGGTGACATAATAAGTATATCGGTTCACAAAATTTCCCGCTGCTGATGCGGCGCTGGCAGGCTTGTCCTGCTCAGCCTCTGCCATAGGCTGTTGGCTGGGAAGGGTATACCCTCCTAAATCGAACTCACTTCGGGCGCGACTTACCCGCCAATGCTCATCATAATTAGCACCTTCTGAGCTCCCCCAGCCTAAATAAGACTTCTTATTTTTCTCCGGACCGGTATGTAAATCATACAGTTTTATAAAACTACCGTCGGCAGTTATATCTGAAACCTCAACAAGATCACCTGTTTTCTTATCTTCCACTTCAAGCTCGATATAAATAGGAGCTTGCATTTCCCCGTTGGCATAAATATACCGAGGATGACCTTCGCTACCACGATTAAATCTGAAATTCCTGACATTGTGGATTTTCGCATTGAAAATCTGCTTGCTAGAGATAGCGGCTTTAGCGCCTTCCTCAATCAGAACCACGAGACGCTTCATCACAAAATTGTCTATTTTCCGCGTAATAATAATTTCCGCCAAACCAGGCTTACCCATTACCTCAAAGCGATTTCTATAAAGAGGTTCCAGCCTTAACAAGGATTCGTTACTAGAACTCACTGAAAAAATACTTTGGTCAGAAAAGTATTTCCCGTTTAAAGTAAGCACAATGCCATTCCCATTACCTGAATTTATGTAGTTAGTCGGCACAGTTATTGAAGATGCCGTAATAAGGTTTTTACTTTCACCATCTGCAATATTGGTACTATTATAAATCCATCTTATTGAGTCCAACACGCTCGACATAAGATCCTCTTTAAAGGATTCATAACCCCTGAAATATAAAAACAGCTCATTCTCATTCCCAATCCCGAATTTATAACGGCCGTAGGTGCCATTACCGAAGAAGATATAAGCACTTCTCTTATCGAAAGGATGATTAATTGCACCTACAATAGTTCCATTTTTGGGCCACCCAACCCAATTCGCAGTTACCTTAGCATTATACAATTCAGCATCCTTTACGAAATCGTAATTTGAATATGTACCATCCTTGAAGAAGAAGTACGTTTCTCCTTTTCTTTTAGGAGAATTGAGAATAGCTGCGACTCCCCTTCCCTTTATAAAACTCCATTTGTCCTTAATGCTGCCAGTAGACAAAATCTTATCTATCCCTTCCCCATGCTGATAAGTAGCGTAAGTTCCATCACCAAAAAATAAATATTGTATTACATTATTTGTAGGATCACTCATCACACCAGAAATTTTCTTTCCTGTTGGAAAACCAGGAAAGTATTTTATAGCGGGAAGGTTTTCAGATTCCAAAATAGCACCATTCCCATCAGAGACTTTAAATCTACTGTAGTTTCCATTATCAAAGAAAATATATTGCTTACCGTTAACCCCGACATAGCCGCCCACTGGGATAGGCTCTGCAGCCATTGTGGTACCAGCTAAAAGCAGTAATAGAACCCCAGTGAAAATAGGAAAAATATATCTTAACATAAATCACCCTCTTTAAATTAACGATATAATTAAAACTTACAGCAATGAGCAACCATACTTAATAACATCGCACATAAATTAAATAATAACAGTTTAATTCACCAAAATTAATAAAATCCACACCCTCCACCAAAGACAACCTAGGGAATAATACAACCATGAACTAAATGCCAACCGGCAAAATTCATTCGATATTGGCCTCCAGTTTCTCATTCGACCATGCAAGATAGATAACAAGATTTACCCCTTAATAACTTCAAGCACCTCTTTTTATTTATTACCAAAATATAAAACTCTCTCTCGACCAGCTCAGATATATAACTAAAGAATATGCCATCTTTTAATAGGACACAAGCCTTTACCTTATCAAAATAATAATTAACCGCTGCTACAATAGAGCCATTTTGCCCCCTCATAATTGTCAACAATCAATATCACCCCTTTGCCTCCAGTCAATTGACAATGTCCGTCAACCACATCATCAAAGGAAATGATTTTCCTTATTTTTAGAAAAAACATTACGCAGAATTATTTTATTTACCCTTGGTAATTTAAAGTGTTTTTATAGTGCAACTGGCTTTCCCTAATAAAAGCACTCCATTCTCATCAGAAACCTAAAGCTATTATAGGCTTCATTCTCAACGAAATGGTATTGCTTACCGCTACTCACGACAAAGCCTTCCACAGGCACCAATTTCTACACCATGATAATATTACCCCTCACTATCCTCTCCATACGGGGTATATATCAAACTTCGTTTCTTTGTGTTATCTATCTCCGCCAAGATACTATTTTTGTGATCCCCGACCAAGCTGGTGACATAACACTGTCCCTGAAGTTGTACACGTCGGCTCAGCGGCCGACCATTAACCGACATCAACCGGGAATAACCGCCGCCTTGCTGCTCGTTCAACAGCCCCTCGGCACCATAAAACAGCTCGATCTCCTGCTGTCCGGGTATGCTCTGCGTCAGCTGCACGCCGGTGGCGCTGTATCGGTACTCGGTAACCGTTTGCTGAGTGGCATCCTTGATTCGTCTCAACTGGCCCAATACGTTATATTGATACAGCAACCCGCGCTCATCCCAGGTTAGATTACCGTTATCATCGTAACTCAGCGTGACCTTGCTCTGATCTTGGCTATGCCCAATCGTTATCAGCATGCCATTGGCATCGTAGCCATAATCGGCGATATCGATTTGCTGGATGCCGTTGTCAACATAGCAAGTCTCCACCCTGGTAATGTTACCGAGTGGGTCGAATTCAAATCCCTGGTGTCTGATAGGACCCTTCTCACGATAAACTGGACTAAGTGGTCCATTAGCCTCCAATGTCATGAGGCGACCAAGCTCGTCATATACATAGCTCTCAGTCGTGACCCGGTAGCTTTCATCGGTTAGCACTTTCTTGCTCAGATTACCATCTCGGTAATATTCGTATTTCTGACTCAGGTAATGTACCCCGTCAACCAGCGTACTTTTCTGGACCAATCGGTTTTGTGAGTCATATTCATATGTATGTTGCAAGGTTGGTTGACCCTGGCTGGTTATGACTTCCTGTCTAACACGATCGAATTCGTCATAGCCAATTTTTACAGTGCTCTGGTTATCAATGATGACGCTAACCAAACGGTGATGACTATCGTAATCACGTGTTTCATGTGCACCAAAATAGTCTGTCATGGTGAGCAGTAGCCCTTGGCGCGAATAGGTATAGAAAGCTGTTTTCCCTGATTGGCTTTCTGACTTCAGCGCCCCATTGGGATAATAATCCTTCGTCAACGAAAAGATCTTATTATCGTTGATAGTATTTTCCAAAATTATCACTCTGCCGGTAGGTGAATGATAGGTAAACGTCCCTACTTCACCATCACTTGTTTCATACTTCACTATTTCATCCAGCACCGTATCTATAGTGTATCTGATATGGCTGTTATCTGGCTGAGTCACAAAATGCGGCTTTTGACTGTGTGTGTTATAGCCATAGCGAGTGCTATACACCCCCTTGCTTTCCGCGGTGAGACGACCTGCCGGATCATACTTGCGCGTTCCTAGCCGGGAGTTATTGACCATTATTTCAGTTACTTGGTCACCGTAGTTCTGGGTATCATATATTCTGCTTATAGTTAGCCCAGAGCCAATATCCCGACTTTCTGAGGTATTTCGTCCCATCAGATCACGTTGAAAACGTGTCACCCTCCCCCACAGGTCGATTTCCTTGATGCAGCGGCCCATCCCATCATATTCATAGCTGGTGACAAAACCAGCCTGTTTAGTCTGGATGACATCGCCCCGTTCGTTATAATAGGTAGTGACAGGTTCTGTTGTGCGTCCGCTAGCACTCTGTATATATTCAGTCTTGGCATTGCTGACTTTATCTTGCTCAACGACCTTGGTGACACCCGAGGACGTCACTTCTTTGCAGACCTCTCCCCAGATGTCATATTCGATGGTTGATTTGCTCTCGATCTCATGGTCACCGAAATTGTCATAAACAGTCACGGCATTCACCTGCCCCGATGAGTTGTACGTTTTTTCCTGCATCATGCCTAGGTATCCGGTGCTATCGGTGGCATAGCTGACCGCTTCTCGGCCTAAGGCGTCATACTCAACTCTCTCTTGCGTGCCATCGGACACGATGATGTCTAATACGCTATTGCTACCTACGGTGTAGCGATAGTCTCTGATGATTTCATACTGGGTGCCAGCGCGTAATGTTTCCTTTAGAAGCCGCCCCATCCCATCATAGGCCTTGATGCTACGCACCCCCATACTGTCCTCCACCTCAAGCTCGGCGCCACTGTGCAGGCAGCTGACTGTTTTGCTGTGGGCATCGGGCAGCCCGGCTATTCTCGAGAGGCAATTTGCGACCAGAGTATCGTCGAGGACTTGGTAGCTGTAGCTTTCTGTCTGCGTGGTACTCCCCTCTACGCTCACCTTTTGCAAGAGCAAACCGTGGGTATACACTTGTTGGTCATTTAGATATTCATACTGGGTGCTCGACAGTATCTTGCCATCCACCAAGGTTTTCTCTTCTTCAGAACTCAACACCGGGAAGCTGGTACGCCCATCTACGCCGACCAGACTGACGTAACGCAGTACTTTTTGCAGCCCGGTTTCCCCGCCTTTTGTGTAGCGCAGAGAGGGGGTAATTGTTTGTTGCTTCAGTAAATAGGGTATGTCGAGAGGCGTTGACGGTGCATTCCCCACCTCGCCGCAAGCGGGATAGTAAGTCGACTGCGTCTTGATGCCATAGGCGTCGATCCGGCTTACCTCATTACCATAATTATCATATTCGTACTCAATCACTTCCGCTCTGCTGCCACCGGCCGAACTGAAGTAGCGAGTGGTTTGCTTTTTGGGGAAAACATACTGTTCAGGCTGCTCAGCAAATTCCCTAGTTGTGTCGGCATAATATTCCATCGAGATCTCTTGTACGACGTAACCGGGCCAATTCGAGGTATCTTTTAATGATTCCTCGACAAGCAAGTGATACTTGTTATATGTCTGGGTCAGCTCGCGTTCACCAAATTTCTCGGTACATGTATATGTATAGTCAGCCTCAACCTCAAATAAATTATCCACATTACTCGTATAGCGAGCCAAGCCAAACCCCAAGAAGTTTTTGCTTGAATAAAAATATTGTTTGCTGATGCGCTCGATCTTAGCACCATAAGTATCATGTCGGCTAACTGCAGGCAATCCAGATACAGGCCCGCCACTAGGAAGTTTTATTCCCGTATCATTGTAGAACAACTGCTCAATGGCACCAGTTGGGTGGTAGACATACTCAACGACATACAGCCCATTAATCGCCTTGTAGACAAGTGTGATTTCAGTGTCATCCGTTAATCTAACTCTATTTATTTTTGATGAGCCGGAAATAAAAATCACCACCTTATCCTTGGAATTCGTCCCAGTGAAGGTGACACTCCCCGAGCTATAGGTTATTTCGAACAGTTTGTTGGCCTGATCACCGATACTTTTCAATCGACTATTTGCCCCATAACTAAATGTAAGGGTGTGACCAGATGGAGCCACCATAAATGCCAAATTACCATCGCGGTCGAATAACTCTTGAGTGCCATCCTTGTGCGTGACTGCCAGCTTCCCATTATTATAATTAACCTTGACATTCCTTGGCTTGAGGTATTGACATATATCGGTAACGTCACCATTACTCAAAACCGAGTTAAAACGAAAACTGGCTCCATTAGACAAGGTCAAGCGACGGCTAACCTTATCATAGTTCGCCAAGTTCAAAGACCATCCTTTACCGAAGCCGACGTTTTTTTCTGATAGAAAATCATAGCCTAATGTCAGGTCAATAATTTGTCCGCCGGCCCCCTGTAGCAGGCCTACTCTAATGCCAATTCGGTACATACCAGTGCGTAGGTCTACCCCTGATGAAAAGAGACTGCCAAAATTAAATGCAGTTGAAACGATATCACTTGCGTTTGCCATAAAAGCTCCTTTAAGGAAAAATCTCCGCGGTCGTACAAAAACTGAAGTCACAAGACAGTTATTCAACCTTCATGGGTGACATAGCGAAGTCAACTGCTCATTTAGAGCATGGTGATGGATAACACAACCACAAACCTTATCTTGCACTGCAATCCTTTTTTATTAAGGATATAATGATGTGACAAAAATATTACCACGACGCATGCTAGCACCACATATGATTATGATTGACAAGTAATGCAGTACTCACAGCATATAGAAAAAATATTACAAGCCCCCTCCCCCCCTTCGCCAACAAAATAAATTTTTAAATATATTAAAACAGCACCATTTGCCAGGTAAGCCATCAATCTAATATTTCCACACGCAACGAAAGAGCCATAATCGGAGTTTTCTACAGGCAACTAAGGGGGGTCCGTTTGTTTATCGCAATCACGGCGTTAATGGGATGATCACCTTAATGGTGCTGCTCATGCAGTTTTTCCCGCAAGATTCTGGTTATCAGCGTAGCCGTTTGTGTACCGAGCTATTGGCTATCAAAATCAATCGGTTAGCAGGTCTCAATATGGCGGCTTACACGCTCGGCCGATGGTTACCTCGCATGGGCATTGTCTGGCGAAGGCCCATGCCGACGTTGCGGATAAAAGACCCGGCCTATCAGGCGACAATGGCGAATATCGAGGCTGCACTGATCCGTTGTGAGCCCGATAATCCGGTGTGTTATGAGAATGAAGTCGATATAAACCTCTATCCCAAATTAGGGGCAGACTGAATGTTCAGAGCGCAGCAAAAGCGGGTTGCCACACTGAGACAGAACACCAAACATTACTAGGTAGGCGCTCTCTCTGCAGGCAACGGAACATGGGTACCTAGTATCCTTTCCCGGGGAATAGCTATGGCGCAACCAAGGTGTAGCGCTATTGGGATCGGTTATTTAGGAATTCTCTGAGTGGTATGTGTGAGCAGCTATTTTTAAAATTTAAATTTATTTTTCATTGTTATTTGACACCAACTCCACTTAACTTCATATCTTGCGTAATTGGGGTTTAAATCTGGAAATAATTTAAACACACCCCAACGCAAAATTAGGGTTAGGCGTTGAAGAATCAACATTATTTACTGCGATCAATTTAGGGAGTATGTCATGAAATATCGTTTTTTAATTGCCATAGCAATTCCTTTATTAACAAATCAGAACGCATCAGCTAATACGCTGATAAAAGAATATGTCAAAGCGCAAAGGGAAGAGCCTTATGGTGATGAGCAAGTTGGGTACCCACAAGTATGTCTGAGGGTAAACCTCGATGAGAAAATAGATATGCCTGGGATAATTAATGAACTGATTGTTAGAAATGAAAAAACACCTGAAAACTTAGTTCCTGATGCGACCAACCTTGCAGGAAGTGGTTACCTAGGTCATGCTTGGACATTGTTTTTTGATAGAAAAGACTCGTGGCGTTCGTGGTCATTTCGCCAGCCAAAATCTCCGTTAGGGGATGCTCTAAATTATAAGAATACTTATGATAGTCCTTCTCGAAAATTCACATACCAATATTGCGTAAATGCAGAAAGAATGAATATAGAAACCCAACACCTACTTGACAATCAAATTAAAAAACTTGTCAATGAATCTCGGGAAATAGCATCATCCTTGATGCCAGATATCGTTTTGACAGGAGAGCATGGTATCTATAGCCCTTTAACTCCATGTGTTTGGTTTGCTGTGAATCTTTTTAATTCCATCACGGGCGAGAACATCCCTTATGAACAGCCTATTAATGGCAAGCTAATTGCTAATGCAACTAACAACCCGGCATTTGAGAAAATAGATTTAACCGTAGATGCGAGTACTGTTTACGAAGCATTGTCGAAACAGATTATTTTTTCTTTCGGGATGAGTGATACCGAGCAATACATGTTTTTGAAGAACAACAAATACTTGGCGTTTGTTGACGGAAAACCCATTTATTTTAATAAAATAAATAAAAATATGTATTATCATACTTTACTTGAGCCTCTAATTAAGAAATCTAAGACAGCAATGCTCTCTGGCACAAATCTTTACATAGTGGACAATAATGGTTTGTTCTCAGTCTACGACATAAAAGAGAAAACATTGAAATCAACAGATTTGTCTATTTCTTCTGTTTTCAATGATGTCGACAATGAAGTGAAAATAAATGCAGCGATACCATTGTACAAAGGGATGCCTGATTCAGAAGGGATTCCTGAGCTCGAAGGGAATAATAAAGCCCATCTCGTGTTCACTACTGGTGGTGAGGTTTACCTAGCAGATCCAGAGAAAAAGGAGTTTAAAAAGCACTCATATTTCGAAACAAATCCCCCCGAAATTATTAAATATGCAAGTCGCATTGTCGGCTCCTCAGCCATTAAAGATGGAAATATATTTATATACCTTACCAAAGGCAAGTTCATTGAGATTGACAGGCTAACGATGGATATAATTGGAGTGGAGCAAAATATGAGTGAGCATCCTATTTTAGGCGATTATTTTAAATTGCAATAGTTTTAACTGGTGTTGTTGCCCAATTCAGCCAGCAAGTCATGACCCCCAGCCCTTGGTGACAACGTCACTTGGGGGCTGGGGAAGTTGTCACCAAGGGCTGAGTTAAGCATAGATAGTTGCCCCCGTGTGCCAAGCGAAATATGTTGTGGTAGCTTTACTTAGGTCGTCGATTGCAACTATAGACTCGGGTAATAAAACACCTTTTTCCCTGATTGAATCCGCTGATGGAGGTCTCAATCAATAACGCGTACTTTCAAGAGCCTTCCCTAAACTGGGTTTTCCCCATTACGGTCTGATCTGTCTTGCCATCACTTCATGCTTGCTTTGGCAATCGTTGGTGTTATCCCTCTCTTGTTGACTACGAATATTAAGCGTTCATTACTGGAGCGCAGTATTCCTGATCTTTTGCCAATATGGCGGCGTTGTTGCCCAAATCAACGAGCAAGTCATGACTTCCCCTGCCCAAGTACCGCTACACTCGGGGCTTTCTGACAGGTAGACCAAGGATATTCAGCTTGTTTATGGCGCTTACATACGCCATCACTTCTCCCACTTGGCCGTTGTAGTTACGCAGACTGATTTTCCCCGCCAGCAACTGCTTGAACCGATACATCGCTGTCTCTGCCAGCGAGCGACGGTGATACCCCGATATCTTCTTCCAGTGCGCCAGCCCTTCCTTGCGCATCACCAGCACAGCCTCATTTCTTGGATGCCCCTTTTTCCATAACCCCGCGCTCTTGCGAGGCGGGATACAGGCTGTCGCCCCTTTGCGCGAGATAAGCTGATGGCTGGCTTTGCTGTCATAGGCGCCATCCGCATAAACACGTCCCAGCTTACGCCGTAGTGGCTTGAGCAGAGTTGGTAGCACCTCGGCATCATGGACATTTTCCAACGACACTTCCGCCGCCACGATATCGTGGGTCACTGGGTCTACCGCCAGATGCAGCTTGCGCCACACACGCCGCTTCTCGGCGCCGTGTTTTCTGACCTTCCACTCGCCTTCACCAAATACCTTCAGGCCGGTCGAATCGATAACCAGGTCGGTGATACGCCCCTTGGCGGGTTGTCGATAGGCCACTTTCACCGTGCGAGCGCGCTTG
>NZ_JBFOCX010000021.1:0-172653 GCF_040908025.1 Aeromonas sp. R9-2 | reverse complement strand
ACGCCTGGAAAGTGTGTATACGGCAACGTATCGAGGGTTCGAATCCCTCCCTCACCGCCACATTGCAAAGCCCTGATGGAAACATCAGGGCTTTTGTTTTATGGCGCAATCCCGAGCGGTTGTCAGCATAGGACTGCAAATCCTCATTGTTGATAGCCCAGCATCTGGTTGAGCCGATTGACTAATCGTAGTGAAAAGCCGCTCTGATCTTGCTGCCGAACCCAAGCCTGATCCTGTCAAACTTGCTGTCGAATTCAGTTAAAGGGCCTCTCGAAAGAGAGGCCCTTTTCATTGCTCGCTGATTTGCCCTGCTCGGTACTTGAAAGGCATCCCGTGGTGATACTGGTTAATGCTCCACAGGCTGCGGATCCGGGGGCAGGTTCAGATGCTTGGTGATGGCCTGATAGAGCACCGGGTAATCATCCTCAAAGTGGTGGCCACCCGGCAGGGTGACGGTCGTGACGTTGGGTTGGTTGAGACGGGGGCAGAGGCGGTCGCCGTCATCGTCATCGGCTCCTTGCTGGCAGAGCATCGGCAGATCCCGGATGGTCTTCACCTGCGGCTCGGTCGGGTAGCTGCGGGCCTTGTGGGTCAGCATGTCGCTGACATGGATCTCGAAGTCCGAGCTGGTGGAGGGGGAGAGCATCACGGCACCGATCAGCCCCTGACGATAGTGCTCCGGCAACCGGTTGATGACGAAGGGGACAATCTCGGCACCAAACGAGAAGCCGACCAGCAGCCAGCGGGGGCGCGGCCAGCGAGTCTGGTAATCATCGAGGATCCGCTCCAGATCGGCGGTCACCTGCTCCGGGGTTTTCTTCTTCCAGTAGTAGGTGAGGGAGCTCCAGCCCACGACCGGCAAGCCGTGCAGCTGAAACTGGGCGCTCAACCCCTTGTCAAGGGCCGCCCAGCCGCCATCGCCGCTGAGAAACACCACCATGGGGGCGTCGGAAGGCTGCTTGACCGGCAGCTCAATCAGGCTCAGGTCATCCTTGACCGGGGCGGCGTGCGCCGCAAAAGATGAAACGGGCAGTACGAGACTGAGTAACAGCAATATCAAGGCTCTCATTGGCCATGCTCCTATTTCTTGATCAGCCCCAGCGGGCCGCGGCTAATCAGGGTGATCAGGTGAGTCAGGGTTCTGGGCAGTACCAGCTTGCTGCTGCAGAGCAGGTAGCGGGGTTCCCAGCGGGGCGAAAATTTTCCCTTGTAGCGTCTGAGCCCCTGAAAGTTGTAAAAACGGCTGCCACGGACGAACAGGGTATTGCCAAGGCGGGCCCAGTAGCTGTTGAGCGGATGATCGTTGAAGCCGGACATGGGGGCCATCCCCAGATTGAAGCTGGCGTACCCCTGCGCCTTACCCCACAGCAGCAGCTCGACAAAGAGAAAATCCATGATGGGGGCGGTGCCGGTATCCAGGCTGTAGCGCATCAGATCGATGGAGAGGGTCTCCTTGTTGTCGCTCACCCAGAGGTTGGCAAAGCCGACAATCTGCCCCTCGTGCCACACCAGCGCAGCCGGGCTCAAGGTCAGGTAGTCAGGCTCGAAGCGGCCGACCGAGAAGCCCTTCTCCTTGCCCATCTTGCTCTGCAGCCAGGTATCGGAGACGGTCTGCAATCTGGGCAGCAGGGGGGCCACGGCACCTGCCTCGACCACCTCGAAGGTCAGCCCTTCCCGCTTGCCCTTGGCGTGGCTCTGGCGCAGGTTGCGCAGGCGGCTGCCCGCCAGATCGAAGGTAGCCAGATCGACCATCGCCTCTTCACCAAGCTTGAAGGGGATCAGCCCCAGCTCCAGATAGAGTGGAAGATAGCGGGCCGAGACCTGATAAAAGACCGGGTTGGCGTCGTGCTCGTCGCACCGCTCTCTAAATTGCCAGATCAGCTCTTCAATCAGCTCGGGGCGACCGACCGGATCTCCCATCACGATCCAGCTGTTGCCCTCGATGCCATACATCAAAAAGGCATCGCCGGCGGGGTGGAATAACAGGGACTTGTCCTGTAGCTGGGCCAGATAGCCGTGGATCCCCCCTTCGCGCACCACCAGCTCGTGAGCGCGCGCCAGCGTCTCCTTGTCCGGCTTTTCACCGACCACGCGTAGCGGCGCAAGCAGCTGGGCAACCCCGGCTACGGCCAGCACGGCCACCACGCTCCCCATGGCGCGCAGGCCGCGGGCAGCCCCGCCGTGGGGCGAGAAGTGGAACCAGAGGGCGTGGTCATACTCCACCTGACGGTATGAGAAGAGCAGCAGCCACAGGGCTCCCAGCAGCACGGCGCCGACCGAGATGAGCCAGCCCGGGGTGTACTGGGGATAGAGCAGCGACCCCTTGCGATAGAAGAGGGAGCGGCAGGGGGTCATGATGAGCAGGAAGCTGCCGAGCAGCAGGGCTGACTCCCAGTCACCCCCCTTGAGCAGGGAGAAGGCGATCCCCAGTGCCAGCAGCAGCTGGGTGATGCGAAATGCGGCGTCGTGACGGCGATAGAGGCTGCGCGCCAGCAGGATCAGGAGAATACCGCTCACGCTGCCGAGCACGTGGGAGAGCTCGAGCAGGTGGAGCGGCAACACCTGCAGCCACACCTCGATGTGGCTGCGCATGGTCGGGATCATCCCCGAGCAGAGCAGCAGGCTGCCGGCGGCGAAGGTGCCCATGCTGATAAGGGCAGGCAGAAATTCGCGCACCGCGCTCATCAGCCCCTGTAGCCGCTGCCAGCGCGCTTTTTGTTGCAGCATCTCCTGACTCGCAAAGAGCAGCAGGGCACAGAGAAAGGGAAGCAGGTAATAGATGCAGCGATAGAGCAGCAGCGAGGCGAGCAGCTTGTCGGTTGGCAGGTAGTTAGCCAGCAACAGGCTCATGCTCGCTTCGAACACCCCGATCCCGCCCGGCACGTGGGCCAGCACCCCGAGGAAGCTGGCCAGCACGAAGGCACTGAGCAGCACAGGGTAGGGGACGCTATCGGCGGGCAACAGCACAAACAGCACGGCGGCGGCGGCCATCCAGTCGGCCAGCGCGACCAACAGTTGCAACAGACGTACTTTGAAGCCGGGCAGGATCAGGCTGTGTTCGCGCCAGGAGAGACGGTGTGTGGGCCAGCAGAGGTAGCAGGTGACCAACAGCAGAGCCATGACGCCCGCCAGCCTGAGCAGGGTATCTGCCCACTGCGGCCAGTCAGGCAGCAGCTGTGATACATCGCAGGTCAGTAGGGCGCCACCTCCCCACGCCAGCAGGCCGAGGAAAAAGGTGATGGAGCAGAACAGCACCACTCGGGCTACCTCACCGGTCGCCAGACCGAGAGCTGAGTAGAGCCGATAGCGTACCGAGGTGCCGGTCAGCAGGGCAAATCCCAGGGTGTTGGAGAAGGTGTAGGCGATAAAGGAGGTGATGCTGACCTGTTGCCAGGGAAGGCGCTTGCCCAGCGCATGGAGCGCCAGCATGTCATAGCTGCAGAGGCAACCATAACTGAGCAGGGTCAGCAACAGGGCGCCCGCCAGTCGCGGCAGGGGTTGGGACCAGATGGCCACACGAATATCGTGCCAGTGCCATGCCTGAGTCAGGTGATACAGCACGGTCAGTGCGGTGCCGAGCAGCAGCAAGCTGCACAAGGGGCCGAGCCATTTAAGCAGATGACGCCACATGTCATGTTCCTGTGGTCATTGACCGTTTCCCGCAAAGGGGGAGCCGGGTCGTGGATCCGGTTTGGACGAGGGAGGCGCTCGTCAGGAATATTTCGGGAAGAGATGGAAAGGGAGGCGTCAGCCTCCCTCTGTGTTATCCAGTGACCGGTTGGATCACTTGGTTTTCGGCGCGACTTTGACGGCAGGGGTCTTGGCGTGGGTGGTTTTATGGTGTTTTTTCACCACCTTGGTCTGGGTCGCCTGCGGTGTGGCTGTCTTGGTCGGAGTGGCCGCCATGGTGAAACCGGAAGTGAGGGCGAAGACGGCTGCCAGGGTCAGGGGAATGATCTTTTTCATGTTCAATTTCCTTATTCGGGTTGATGTTATGGAGCGTTCTCCATGACAGTCATCCTATGACGGTTGCAGCGGCCCTTCAGTGAGCGGTTGGTGACGGTTTGTATCCAAATGTACAGGCAGGGTGAGGCAGAAGCGGGCGCCGTGGTCACTGGCCAGCAACGCCACATCCCCCCCGTGATGACGGGCAATGCTGCGCACGATGGCCAACCCCAAACCAGTGCCGCCGGTGCGACGATCCCGGCTCTGATCAAGGCGTACGAACGGCTCGAAGATCTGGGGCGCCAGCGCCGGATCGATCCCCGGTCCATCGTCGCTCACCTCCAGCAGATAGTTCTCCTGTAGCCGCGAGATGGAGAGGGTAACCTCGCTCTTGGCGTAGCGCAGAGCATTGCCGATCAGGTTCTCCACCGCGCGGGTCAGCAGACGCTGATCGCCGCACCAGGGCATGTGACGTGGCGGCAGATCGAGGGTGAGCTTCTTTTCGGGGGCCAGCGCTTGCCAGTCGCCGAGATGCGCTTGTGCCCAGTGGCTGAGCTCAAGCTCGTCCTGTTGCAACGGCAACTCGGGTCTATCCAGCTTGGCGTAGGTGAGCATCTCTTCGATAAGCGAGTCCAGCGCCCCCAGATCTCGCTCCAGCGCCTGCTGTTCCTGCTCGGCAGGGGCAGGATCGAGCATGGCAAGCCGATAGCGCAACCGGACCAGCGGGGTGCGCAACTCGTGGGCGATGGCATCGGTCAGTTGCTTGCGGCTGGCAATCATGGCCTGCAATTGGGTCGCCATTTGATCGAAGGTACGTCCCACCCGGGCCAGACTGCTTCCCGGTGGCAGATTGGTTCGGCAGGAGAGATCCCCATCGCCTACGCGACGTGCGGTTTGCTCTAACTGCTGCAAGCCGCGCCAGTGGGGACGCAACCACAGAAGGATGGGCAGGCCGAGAGAGAGGCCGATCACCAGCAGCAGCCCCACATCGACCCAGTGCAGCTCGTGCAGATAGGAGAGGTAGGGTACAGGGCCGACAATCAGCACCCGGTCGGTATCGGGGATGCGCTGCAGGAAGGTGTCATCCTCCTCGACGATGACAATATTGCCAGCGGCCAGAAAGGCCTGATCCTCGCTGGCCAGGGGCTGGCGCACCAGCTCGCCGATCTTGAGGGGGAGGGTAAACTGACTGCTCTGCTCGGCCAGCCGATCGGGCCAGCGCTCTGGCGGGGTTCTTGCCAACTCGCCGGTCAACAGGCCAAGGGAGCCTTGCATCATGCGTTCGAGATAGCGATCACCCGCCCGTTCGGCGGTCACCTGATAGACCACGCCAACCAGCAGGATGGCCAAGGTGAAGCAGCCGATCAGCAACAGATAGAATTGGATAAAGAGACGGCGCATGGCGGTGCTCCCGAAAGAGGGTTATTCCCAGGCGTGGAGGACGAAGAGGTAGCCTTTCTGGCGCACCGTCTTGATCCGGGTCGGGTTGTCGGGGTTATCACCCAGTTTGCGGCGCAGGCGGGAGATGGCCACATCCATGCTGCGATCCTGACCGTCGTACTCCCGGCCGCGCAAGCTGCGAAAGAGGGCTTCCCGACTCAAGATTTGGCCCGCGTGGCAGGCGAGCTCCCACAGCAGATCAAAGTCGGCGGTCGAGAGAGCAATGCTCTCGCCATCGAGCCGCACATCTCGCCCCGGACCATCCACCCGGAGCAGACCAAATTGCAGTTGCTGAGGAACGCTACTGGTGGCTGCCGGTTGGGTTGATGCTTGCTGGTGCTGGCGAAACTGCACCCTCAGTCTGGCCAGTAGCACGGGGGGCGGGGTGGTTTTAAGGATGTAGTCGTTGGCGCCCAGCTCCAGACTCAGGATCTGGTTCATGTCGCTATCCAGCGAGGTGAGCATTACGATGGGGCCGTCGAAGCGCGGCCGCAGATCCCGACAGAGGGACATGCCATCCTGCCCCGGCAACATGATATCGAGCAGCACCAGATCGGGCTGTTCGGCTTCTACCCGGGCCAGTGCCATGTCCCCTCTGGGCTCGAGGATCACGTCCATATCGTGGCGACCGAGCCAACTGCTGATGAGCTGGCCAATCTCGGGATCATCTTCGACAAAAAGAATGCGTTGCATAGAAAAGCTCCAACGGAAAGCAGGAGAGAAGAAGAGCGATCAGCATATCAATGGCGCTTGGGAAATACAGAAAAAGAACCGGGCAGGCTGGTGTGCGGGGGAGCGTGGTTGTGTCATCGATGGTGAGGCGCGAATCGTGACACATGGACGGAGCCGCGTTTATCGATCTAGAGGATGATGGCCTTGTAGACAAGGCAAGGCGCTGCCTGGCACAAAACAAAAAACCGGCCAAGGCCGGTTTTTCGCGGAGCAGACCAGAAGGTCACTGCACCAAGTCGATGGACATCACGTTGCGGCGATTATCGACAGAATAATGGGGTGGCTGATGGGGCTCGAACCCACGACAACCGGAATCACAATCCGGGACTCTACCAACTGAGCTACAGCCACCACTGAAATTTTCATCAACGCTTGCCAATCCAAAAGGAAAGGGGAGCATTAATGGCGCGCCCTGCAGGATTCGAACCTGCGACCCACGGCTTAGAAGGCCGTTGCTCTATCCAACTGAGCTAAGGGCGCTTTGTATCAACACGTCATTGACGACGAGTCGATGAACATGGTCGGTGATAAAGGATTCGAACCTTTGACCCTCTGGTCCCAAACCAGATGCGCTACCGGACTGCGCTAATCACCGAAAATCCCTGACCAGCATATCGACAAGAGTCGTACTGGGCAACGGGCGGGCATCATAGCCAAGCGTAAGGGCCAGCGTCAACGACTTTTTCCCCCAGTAAATTCAAGTGCCTACTTATTGCCCGCTACCGGTCTGGCGTGCGTCTGCCGCTAACATCCCGGCTAAAAAAATGCGACAATGCGCGGCAGTTGAACACATGGTGAGTGGAGAACGATGTCTGCCAAAATCATAGATGGAAAACAGGTTGCGCAAACGATTCGCAGCCAGGTCGCGGCGCAAGTCCAACAGCGGTTGGCGGCAGGGAAACGGGCTCCAGGGCTGGCAGTCATTCTGGTGGGGGCGGATCCCGCCTCTCAGGTCTATGTCGGCAGCAAACGTCGGGCGTGCGAGGAGGTGGGTTTTCTCTCCCGCTCCTATGACCTGAGTGCCACTGCCAGTCAGGAAGAGCTGCTGGCGCTGATTGACCAGCTGAATGCGGATAGCCACGTAGATGGCATTCTGGTTCAGTTGCCGTTGCCGGATCACTTTGATACCACTCAGGTGCTGGAGCGGATCCAGCCTGACAAGGATGTAGATGGATTCCACCCGTATAACGTCGGCCGTCTGGCCCAACGTATTCCGGCGCTGCGCCCCTGCACTCCGAAAGGGATCATGACGCTGATCGAGACCACTGGCGTGAAGACGCATGGTCTGCATGCGGTCGTGGTGGGAGCGTCCAACATAGTGGGGCGTCCCATGACCCTCGAATTGTTGCTGGCGGGCTGCACAACCACGACCTGCCATCGTTTTACGCGGGATCTGGAAGAGCAGGTACGCCGTGCCGATCTGCTAGTTGTTGCGGTTGGCAAGCCCAACTTCATACCTGGCGAGTGGATCAAACCGGGGGCACTGGTAATCGATGTGGGCATCAATCGCCTGGCTGATGGCTCGCTGGTCGGGGATGTGGAGTTTGAGACGGCGCGCAGCCATGCCTCCTTCATTACCCCGGTACCCGGTGGCGTGGGCCCGATGACGGTCGCCAGCCTGATGGAAAATACCCTGATCGCCTGCAGTGAATATCACGACTGATCATGGCTGGTGATAACCCTGTGATCCCGTGAGGAGGCAGGATTCGCCAGAAATCTGACAATAAAAAACCGGTTGCTCAGAGAGGAACCGGTTTTTTATTTATCCAACGGGCGTTATTTACATATTTTGTGCTTCGTTTGGCACAATCACAGAGGCGTGATTTCCTTTCGGCCCCTGTTGCAGTTCAAAATTGACAGCCTGACCCGCTTTCAGGGTCTTGTAGCCCTCCATTTGAATCGTGGAGTAGTGAGCGAAGATATCCTCACCGCCCCCTTCCGGACAGATAAACCCAAATCCTTTTGCGTTGTTAAACCACTTAACTGTGCCGGTTGCCATACTTCTACATCCTTTTATTGATTACCCAGAAGTCGTTGAGTAACCTGCGCCAGCCCTTTATAACTAGGGACATGGGCCCATAGCAGACGGGCACAGATTAGCAAGTAACCAATCTAGTCTAACTTTTGAGCGAGTCAAGAAGTTGTTAACAGCTGATGTGATCTGGTTAACAAGTCTATTGACAACCTTGTGTTAGACGGTAGTAATCTAGAGGTACCAAAGCGCGATTATGAGCAAGCAGAAAGAACTCTTTGCTAATGAAGAGATTGCAGAAGCAGAGAAAACAAAGCTGCAGCCGCCACCCATGTATAAGGTTGTGTTGAACAACGATGACTACACACCCATGGAGTTTGTGGTGGAGGTGCTGCAAAAGTTCTTTGGTATGGATTTGGACAAGGCGACTCAGGTCATGCTGAGTGTGCATTATAGTGGTAAGGGTGTCTGCGGCATGTTTACCGCAGAGATCGCCGAAACCAAAGTTGTCCAGGTCAACACCTATGCACGTAACAACGAACATCCACTGCTCTGTACTATGGAAAAGGCTTGAATCTGATGACTTGATGGCAAGTGTGACACCACATTGTAGCTGTACTAGGGGAGGTGCCTATGTTGAATAAAGATCTAGAAAAGACGCTGAACGAGGCTTTCAAACTGGCCCGTGACGAGCGCCACGAATTCATGACCGTCGAGCACCTGTTGTTAGCCCTTCTGGATAACAGTTCAGCCCATGAGGCGCTGAGCTCCTGTGGTGCCGATGTCGAGCAGATGCGCAAGGAGATCCGCGCATTCATCACCCAAACTACTCCGCTCATACCGCGCGATGATGAAGATCGTGAAACCCAGCCGACACTGGGCTTCCAGCGTGTGTTGCAGCGTGCCGTCTTCCATGTGCAATCCTCCGGCAATACCGAAGTCAGCGGCGCCAACGTGCTGGTCGCTATCTTCAGTGAGCAGGAGTCACAAGCTGCCTATTTCCTGAAAAAAGCCGAGATCAGCCGTCTCGACGTCGTCAATTTCCTCTCCCACGGGGTGCGCAAGGACAACAAGCCTGATCTCGGCAGCAATAACAATCCCGAGTCTGATGATGATGTTTCGACCGCCCAGATCGAGAGCTTTGCCACCAACCTGAACCAGCTGGTGCTGGAAGGGCGCATCGATCCGTTGATTGGCCGTGATCAGGAGCTCAACCGTACCATTCAGGTGCTCTGCCGTCGTCGCAAGAACAACCCGCTGCTTGTGGGTGAAGCGGGCGTGGGTAAAACCGCCATTGCCGAAGGTCTGGCCTATCGCATCGTCAAGGGGGATGTCCCCGAGGTGATTGCGGGCAGTACCATCTATTCGCTGGATATGGGTTCTCTGCTGGCGGGCACCAAATACCGTGGTGATTTCGAGAAGCGCCTCAAGGTACTGCTCAAGCAGATTGAGCGTCAGGAAGGGGCCATCCTCTTTATCGACGAGATCCATACCATCATTGGTGCCGGTGCTGCTTCCGGTGGTCAGCTGGATGCAGCCAACCTGATCAAGCCACTGCTCTCCAATGGTTTGCTCCGCTGTGTGGGATCCACCACTTATCAGGAGTACGCCCAGATCTTCGAGAAAGACCGTGCGCTGGCCCGTCGCTTCCAGAAGATCGATATTGTTGAGCCGACTATCGATGACACCACGCGCATCCTGATGGGGCTCAAGAGTCGCTATGAAGCTCACCACGGCGTACGCTATACCGCCAAGGCGATCCGTGCAGCTGCCGAGCTCTCTGCCAAGTACATCAATGATCGTCACCTACCCGACAAGGCGATCGATGTGATCGACGAGGCGGGCGCCGGTCAACGGTTGCTGCCTGCGAGCAAGCGCAAGAAAGTGATCAATGTGCAGGAAATTGAGTCCATTGTGGCCAAGATCGCCCGCATTCCGGAAAAATCAGTCTCCTCTTCAGATAAAGAAGTACTGAAGAACTTGGAACGCAATCTGAAGATGGTGGTCTTTGGTCAGGATAAAGCCATCGAGGTGCTGACCGATGCGATTCGCCTCTCTCGTTCAGGTTTGGGTAACGAGCGTCGCCCGGTTGGTTGCTTCCTGTTTGCCGGTCCTACCGGCGTTGGTAAAACAGAGGTGACCCAGCAGTTGGGCAAGGCATTGGGTGTCGAGATGCTGCGCTTTGATATGTCCGAGTACATGGAACGCCACACCGTCTCACGCCTGATTGGTGCGCCTCCCGGCTATGTCGGTTTTGAGCAGGGTGGTTTACTGACCGATGCGGTGATCAAACACCCTCATTCCGTCGTGTTGCTTGACGAAATAGAGAAGGCTCACCCGGACGTATTCAATCTGCTGTTGCAGGTGATGGACAACGGCACCTTGACCGATAACAACGGGCGCAAGGCGGATTTCCGTAACGTCATTTTGGTGATGACTACCAACGCCGGTGTGCAGGAGACCCAACGCAAAGCGATTGGCTTCCAGCAACAGGATTTGAGCCACGATGCCATGGCGGTGATCAACAAGACCTTCAGTCCGGAGTTCCGTAACCGGCTTGATCACACCATCTGGTTCAACCATCTCGATATGACGGTGATCCATCAGGTGGTCGACAAGTTCATTGTCGAATTGCAGGTTCAACTGGATGCGAAGGGAGTTTCTCTCGAGGTGTCCGAGCGTGCCCGCCACTGGTTGGCGGAGAAGGGGTATGACAGAGCCATGGGGGCCAGACCGATGGGTCGGGTAATCCAGGAGCACCTCAAGAAACCCCTGGCCAACGAGATCCTGTTTGGTTCACTGGTTGACGGGGGGATAGTGAAGGTTGAGTTGGTAAATGACAGCCTCAGCTTTGATTTTCAGGTCAATGTTGAAGCTGTTTCCCACTAAGCGTCAGTGATCAGAAAACGACAAAAAACCCCAACCGAAAGGTTGGGGTTTTTTGCTGAATTCCTGGCTTAGCGAGAGCGGAAAACAATACGTCCCTTGGAGAGATCGTAGGGAGTCAGTGCTACCGTTACTTTGTCTCCAGTCAGGATACGAATGTAGTTTTTGCGCATCTTGCCTGAAATATGAGCGATAACCACGTGACCATTCTCCAGTTCCACACGGAACATGGTATTGGGCAGGGTTTCGAGAATAGTGCCCTGCATCTCAATACTGTCTTCTTTAGCCATTGAATCCTCTTGATAAGCCACAACAAAAAACCGCTGGATCATGCCGGATTTAAGGCTATGTGTAAAGTTTACTCGGGCTTGGTGTCGATATTTTTCCATTCCCCCTGAATTAACAGCTCATGAGGGAGATAATTGCGCTTGTAATTCATCTTGCGACACGCCTCCACCAGATAGCCAAGATAGAGCCAGCTTCGCCCGGTTCGCCTGGCCAGATCGAGCTGGCAGAGGATGGCAAAGGTGCCCAGGGAGCGATCGGCATAATCGGGGTCGAAGAAGGTGTACATGGCGCTTAAGGAGTGGGGCAGCAGGTCTGTGGTAGCGACACCGATCAGGCGGCCCTCTTTGCGCATCTCCAGGTAGAGCGGCGGCATCCAGTCACAATGGAGAAACCCACGATACTGGCTGCGGTTGGGGGGATACATGCTGCCATCGTGGTGGCGTTCGCGGATATAACGTTCGTAGAGCAGGTAATACTCGGGCTTGTCATCGTAACTCAGGACGATCTCGATATCCCTGTTGAGCTGGCGGATCCGTTTCTGGCCGCGGCTGGGGCGAAAGCGCTCGCTGTGAATACGAAGGGATTGGCAGGCATGGCACGCCGGGCAGTGGGGGCGATAGATGTCGTTGCCACTGCGGCGAAAACCGGCAGTCAACAATCGCTCGTAACCGTTGGCGTTGAGCAGATTGTGATCCATCAGCACCAGCAACTGCTCCTGTTCATGGTCCAAATAACTGCAGGGATGCTTGGGAGTCAGCCCTACTTTTAGGATCACTTCTTCAGTCATAGGCTGATTTCCCCCTCTTGCCAGCAGGAAGCCAATAGTGGTTGATGGCCAAGGCGTGCCAGCTCGGCCAGAAAACGGGCCCTTGGCCACTCCTCGATACCCAGGGTCGCCAGAAACGGGTTTTGCATCTGGCAATCGATGAGGGCGCCGTGATGGCGGGCGAAGTGGCGACAGAGTGCCACCATGGCAAGTTTGGCGCCGTTATCAATCCGGCTGAACATGGATTCACCGCAAAACAGTCGGCCGATAGATAGGCCATACAGCCCCGCTTGCAGCTCTCCCCCTTGCCAGATCTCGATAGAGTGGGCATGACCCAGCCGGTGCAACTGCTGGTAGGCATCGATCATGGGTTGGCTGATCCAGGTGCCATCGGCAGTGCGACGAGGGGCGGCGCAGGCAGTAATGACTTCATTAAAGGCGCGATTGACGGAAATATCGAATGGGGTTCGGCGGATAATCTTCTGCAGTGTCCGCCCCACATGGAGTTGGTCGGGACGGATCACCCCGCGGGGATCCGGTGACCACCACAGGGTCGGTTGGTGGGGTTCATTCCACGGGAAGATCCCCTTGTGGTAAGCTGCCAGCAATCTGGCAGGGGAGAGATCCCCGCCGATCGCCAGCAAGCCGTTGGGCTCTTCCAGCGCATGGCTGGGGTCGGGAAACCAGCAAAGCTCATCATCCAGTTGGGTAAGATAGCGAGACATAAGGCAACGAGGTTCATAGATGAAGGCCATTATCCTGATAGTATCCAGCTTGCTCTGTTTTGTCACGGCGCCCGCCGGGGCGGAGGTCTACCAGCGCAATACCGCGCGGCCGGTCAATCAGGTGGTGTTTGGTCAGGTCGAAACGGTGCGCAATATTACCCAGCGCCAGATCCTGGAGTCAGAGCACTCTGGCTGGAAGACGCTGGGTGGTGCCGTGTTGGGCGGCCTGCTGGGGAACCAGTTTGGCGGCGGTCATGGCCGTGAAATCGCCACCGCCGTCGGCGCGCTCGCGGGAGCTGCGGCTGCGCAGCAATACCAGTCCGGGGGAACCGTGGTGGAAAACAAGTTGGTGGAGCTGCTGATCCGCAACGAGCAAAATGCCCTTATCAACGTGATCCAGGATTATGATCCCGCCATGGTCTTTGCCAATGGGGACAAGGTGCGCATTCTCTACTTCGATGATGGGGTGCGGGTCGACAAGACTTACTGACTTTCGATAGTCTCGGTGATGGGGAGACTGTGGCAGGAAAGGAACCCGCAGACTCTCCTGCCGGAAAGTCTGTCGGGCGGTAATACACGGGACTGATGCCCTGAGGATTCAGATAGTTATCTCTTGAGAGACTATCTTGTCGCGACCGGTGTTCTTTGCCTGATAGAGCAGCCGATCCGCTACGCTCAGCGCCTCGTCCATGGATATCCGCCCGACGCTGATCACGCCGTAACTGGCGCGAACAAAGAGCGGGGTTTCCGGTGACAAAGGTTGCTGGCGCAGCTGCTGACGCAGCCCTTCAAGACGCTTGATCAACACGGGGACGGTACAGTGAGGCACCATCATGGCAAACTCCTCTCCGCCAAAGCGGGCGATCATGGCATCGGGGAAGAACTGGGTCAGTAGCCGGGTCAGATGGCAGAGCAGTTGATCGCCGATGGCATGGCCCCAGTGATCGTTGACCTGCTTGAAGTGATCCACATCGAGCACACAGAGTGCCATAGGCGTCTGCTGGCGCTGATGCTCTTCAAACCATTTTTGCCCTTCGTTGAACCAGTAGCGCCGATTGTAGAGACCGGTCAGGTAGTCACGATTGGCTGACTCCTGAATGCTGTTGAACTGCTCGAGGGCTTCCAGATTGTGGCTGACCCGACACTGCAGCTCTTCCGGCTCGAACGGCTGGTTGAGAAAGTCGTTGGCGCCTTGCTTGAGGTAGCGAGCAGAGAGACCGCGCTTGTCCGAGACCGAGATCCCGATAATCGCAAGCTGCTGCTTGCTGTAACGCTCTCTCAGCATCCGCACCAGACTGATGCCATCGATATCCGGCATATAGTAGTCGACCAGCGCCAGCCGGATGTCCGGGTGTTGCTCCAGCATCGCCATCGCTTCACGGGCATGACTGGCCTCATGCACCTGCAACAACTGCTTGCGCAACTGGGCCATGGTGCGGTGACGGGAGGTGCGTGAGTCGTCGACCACCAGCACTTCGATCGACTGGTTGAGATAGAGGCGGTGCACCAGACTAACGGCATATTGCAGCGAGTGGCGCGAATCCTTCATCACATAGTCCAGCACGCCGGTTTCCAGCCAGGCGGCACGTTTATCTTCGCTGATGTCGGCAGTGAGGATCACCACCGGCAAACCTCGAGCCAGCAGCTCGTTGACCGCTTCGCCACGGGGCGCATCCGGCAAGGTCAGGTCCACCAGCGCGACCACATACTCTTCGCCCCGACAGTGACGGGCGCCTTCGAGGGTATCGAAGGCGTCAATCTCGAGGCCAGTTTGCTGGGCAATGGCCTGAGTCAGCATACGGCGGATGGTCAGGCTATCTTCGACAATCAATATCTTCTGTTTCATTAGACTCCTTTAAATAAAAAAGGCATACCGACTGGTATGCCTTATATCACAACTGCGCTTGTTTATTGCGCGTCGAGGTAGCGTTCGGCATCGAGGGCTGCCATGCAGCCGGTACCGGCAGAGGTGATCGCCTGACGGTAGTTGTGGTCGGCCACATCGCCGGCAGCGAAGACACCTTCAATGCTGGTCTGGGTGGCAAAACCGTCGAGGCCGCCCCGTACCTTCAGATAGCCGTTTTGCATCTCCAGCTGGCCATCGAAGATCTGGGTATTGGGCTGGTGGCCGATGGCGATGAAGACACCCATCAGTGGCAGCTCGCTGGTGCTGTTGTCCTGAGTGTTGCGCAGGCGCACACCGGTGACACCCATCTGATCGCCCAGCACTTCGTCCAGGGTCTGGTGGGTGTGCAGCACGATATTGCCGCTCGCGACCTTGTCGTGCAGACGCTTGATCAGGATCTTCTCGGCACGGAATTCGTCGCGTCGGTGGATCAGGTGCACCTTCTTGGCGATGTTGGCCAGATACAAGGCTTCTTCAACGGCGGTGTTGCCGCCGCCGATCACCGCCACTTCCTGATTACGGTAGAAGAAACCGTCACAGGTGGCACAAGCGGAGACGCCGCGCCCCTTGAAGGCCTCTTCGGAGGGCAGACCCAGATACTTGGCGGAGGCGCCGGTCGCGATGATCAGGGCATCGCAGGTGTATTCGCCGTTGTCTCCTTTGAGGCGGAACGGGCGCTGAGTCAGTTCGACACTGTTGATGTGATCAAACAGGATGCGGGTATCGAACTTCTCTGCATGCTCTTTCATGCGCTCCATCAGGGCCGGGCCGGTCAGGCCTTCCGGATCACCGGGCCAGTTTTCCACTTCGGTGGTGGTGGTCAGCTGACCCCCTTGCTGCATGCCGGTGATGAGCAGGGGATTGAGGTTGGCGCGGGCGGCGTAGACGGCCGCGGTGTAACCGGCCGGGCCTGACCCTAAGATCAGCAATTTGCTGTGAGTGACTTGGCTCATGATGTCATTTCCGGGATGTGATGAGTTTGCGCGATTGTAGGTAATTCGTGATCCGGGGTCAAAGGCTGGTGAGTCGATTGCACTAATCGTGTTCACAAGGGGTGACATGCAAAATAAAGGAATAAAAAAACCGCCCATCGCGGGCGGATTTTCACTCATCTCCAACTGGCGCAGGCCAGAGCAGATCAGTTCAGCAGGGTCAGGGGATCCGTGTAGGCAAGGCCATGCGCCACGGCCACTTCCTTGCAGGTGAGCTTGCCCTCCATCACGTTGAGCCCGTGCAACAGGTTGGGGTCGCTCAGCAGTGCCTGACGATACCCTTGTTGGGCCAGCTTGATGATAAAGGGGAGGGTGGCATTGTTGAGCGCCACGGTCGAGGTGCGGGCCACCGCCCCTGGCATGTTGGCGACACAGTAGTGCACCACCTCATCGACGATATAGGTCGGATCCTGGTGGGTGGTGGCGTGGGAGGTTTCCACACAGCCGCCCTGATCGATGGCCACATCGACGATGGCAGAACCCGGCTTCATGCGCGCAATGTGGTCACGGCTGACAAGTTTTGGCGCAGTGGCACCCGGCACCAGCACGCCGCCGATGACCAGATCGGCCGCCAGCAGATGGCGTTCCAGCGTCTCGCTGTTGGAGTAGACCACCTTGGCCGCTCCCTGGAACTCGTTATCGAGACGGCGCAGGGTATCGACGTTGTTATCGAGGATGGTGACATCCGCGCGCAGGCCAATGGCCATGCGGGCCGCATTGGAGCCGACCACGCCGCCACCGATGATCACCACCTTGGCCGGTTCGACACCGGGTACGCCGCCGAGCAGCACACCGCTACCACCGCGCGATTTTTCCAGCGCTTGGGCACCCGCCTGAATAGACATGCGTCCGGCAACTTCTGACATGGGGGCCAGCAGGGGCAGGCCGCCACGGCCGTCGGTGACGGTTTCATAGGCGATACAGATGGCGCCGCTTTTCAGCAGGGCTTCGGTCTGGGGCAAGTCTGGCGCCAGATGCAGATAGGTGAACAGGGTTTGACCCGGACGCAGCATGGCACATTCGACAGGCTGAGGTTCCTTGACCTTGACGATCATCTCGGCTTTGGCGAAAACCTCTGCAGCAGAGGCCAAAATTTCGGCTCCAACAGCGATATAATCTGCATCGCTGAAGCCAATGCCGTTTCCGGCACCGCTTTGGACGAAAACAGTATGGTTTCGTGCTGTCAGTTCACGTACACTGGCCGGAACCATGCCTACGCGGTATTCATGGTTTTTTATCTCTTTAGGTACACCGATAATCATGCTATCCCTCGTCTATAGATTGGTGTTTCATGTTGCCAAAATGTTAACCAACATTTGCGCCTAGTATATTCAGGTATTGACAGGATTTGTGACCATAATTATAAAATGACTGGTGATTCTTACCAAAAAATAGCCAAAGGATGGAATAAAATGATGGAAGCTAAGAGTCGGCTAAAGGATTTGGACAGGATTGACCGCAACATTCTTAATGAACTGCAAAAGGATGGCAGGATTTCGAATGTTGAGTTGTCCAAGCGAGTTGGCCTGAGTCCTACACCGTGTCTGGAACGGGTTCGTCGCCTCGAGCGACAAGGTTATATCGAAGGATATGCCGCTATTCTGAACCCTCATTATCTGGACGCATCTCTGCTGGTGTTCGTAGAGATAACCCTCAATCGCGGGGCGCCTGATGTGTTTGAACAGTTCAACAAGGCTGTTCAGGTACTCGAAGAGATCCAGGAGTGTCATCTGGTTTCCGGTGACTTCGACTATCTGCTCAAGACCCGAGTCAGCGACATGTCGGCTTACCGCCGTCTGTTGGGGGAAACCCTGCTGCGTCTGCCCGGTGTCAATGACACCCGCACCTATGTGGTGATGGAAGAGGTCAAGCAGAGCAGTCGTCTGGTGATCAGCACCCGATAAAGCAGGTTATGCCGTGGTATCTTTTCCATATGAGACACCATGACAGTCAGAAACGAGCGGCCGGTCCGCTCGTTTCTTCTTGTAAAGATAATTGCAAATATGGCCCCGTCCCATCAGGCTCTGGCTGACAATCGATGGGCTTTTCGGGGATACTAGGCCCCCTTATTTCCTGCATTACATGTTTTCAGAAAGGAGCCGGAGTTTGGCCGATAAAAAGCTGTTTACTCCTTTATCAGGTACACAACGGATCTTCGAAGCCGTCTTGATCGCCATCACCCTGATGGCTGCTTATCTTCTGCTTGCCCTGTTGTCCTATCATCCCGCTGATCCCGGCTGGTCCCAGACCTCCTGGCAAGGGGAGGTGAAGAACCTCGCCGGTAGTGCCGGTGCCTGGCTCGCCGACATCACCATGTTTACCTTTGGTGCTTTCTCCTATCTGGTGCCGCCGCTGGTGGTACTGCTGGGCTGGAGTCTGTTCTGGCGTCCGAGCCGTCTGCTTGATGTGGATTACCTCACCCTGGGGGTGCGGATCATCGGCTTTATCCTGACCGTGCTCGGCATGTCGGCCATTGCCAGCATGAACTTCAACGATATGCAGAACTTCTCCGCCGGTGGTCTGGTGGGGGATGTGATCGCTTCTGCAGTGGTGCCGCTGTTTGGCGGCGTCGGGGCCAACCTGATGCTGCTCTGCTTCGTGGCAACCGGCATCACCCTGTTTACCGGCTGGTCCTGGCTCACCATCGTCGAGCAGATCGGTGCGGCCTGTACCGGTTCGGTCAGCGCTGTTTACCACTTCCCGACCACCCTCGGTCGCTGGCTGACCGGTGGCTGGCGTCAACCCCGCAACGAGGGGCCGGATCCCTTGCTGGAAGGCGGGGTAGGGGCCATCGCGTTTGATGATGAGGAAGATGAGCCGCACACCAGCTGGACTCGCAAGCCCAAGGCCAAGAATCAGAAGGCTGCCGCCGAAGAGTGGCTGCCGGAACTCGACGACGATACCTTCGAGTTCGACCCACAGTTTGATGATGAAGATGATGAGCCGACTCCGGCTGCCAAGCCGAAACGTGCGGTGGCGGCTGCCAATGGGCGCCGTCAGCCGGTACTGGCTGTGGCCGATGACGATGATGAGGACGATCTGGATCTGCCGTGGGCCGAAGGGGACGACGAGATCGCCGTACCTGTTGCAGTCGCACCGACCAAGCCCAAGCGTCGTCCGCAGTCAACAATGCCGCCGTTGCCTAGCATCGAGCTGCTCGACCGTCCACCCGCCAAGACCCAGATGATGAGCAAGGATGAGCTGGATCGCATGGGCCGTCTGGTGGAGGCCAAGCTTGCCGACTACAACGTGCAGGCCAAGGTGGTCGGTGTCTATCCGGGCCCGGTCATTACTCGTTTCGAGCTGGATCTGGCGCCGGGTATGAAGGCGAGCAAGATCACCAACCTCTCGCGCGATCTGGCCCGCTCCCTCTCTGCCAGCAGCGTGCGGGTGGTGGAAGTGATCCCGGGTAAAACCTATGTGGGGATCGAGCTGCCCAACCGGGTGCGCCAGACCGTTTACCTGCGCGAAACCCTCGACTGCGATGCCTTCCGCGATAGCCGCAACCCGCTCACCATGGGCCTGGGTCAGGACATCGCCGGCGAGCCGGTGGTGGTGAACCTGGCCAAGATGCCGCACCTGCTGGTGGCCGGTACCACAGGTTCAGGTAAGTCGGTGGGGGTCAACACCATGATCATCTCGATGCTCTACAAGTCATCCCCCGATGATCTGCGCTTTATCATGATCGACCCCAAGATGCTGGAACTCTCGGTCTACGAAGGGATCCCGCACCTGCTGACCGAGGTGGTGACCGACATGAAGGACGCCGCCAACGCCCTGCGCTGGTGTGTGGGCGAGATGGAGCGCCGTTACAAGCTGATGTCGGCGGTCGGGGTGCGTAACCTCAAGGGCTACAACGACAAGGTACTGGCCGCCATCGAGGAGGGAGAACCCCTGCTGGATCCGTTGTGGCGCCCGGGTGACTCCATGGATCAGATGCCGCCGGAGCTGGAGAAGCTGCCCCACATCGTGGTGGTGGTGGACGAATTTGCCGACATGATGATGATCGTCGGCAAGAAGGTGGAAGAGCTGATCGCCCGTATCGCCCAGAAGGCGCGGGCCGCCGGTATTCACCTCATTCTGGCGACCCAGCGTCCGTCGGTGGATGTCATTACCGGTCTTATCAAGGCCAACATCCCGACCCGTATTTCGTTCCAGGTGTCGAGCAAGATCGACTCGCGCACCATCATCGATCAGGGCGGCGCCGAATCTCTGCTCGGTATGGGCGACATGCTCTACATGCCGGCTGGGACCTCCAACCCGACCCGCGTACACGGTGCGTTCGTCGATGATCACGAAGTGCACAAGGTGGTGGCGGACTGGAAACTGCGCGGCGAGCCGAACTACATCGAGGAGATCCTCTCCGGTGAGTCGGGTGGCGAAGGTGGCAGCGGCGAATATGGCAGTGGTGGCGATGAAGAGCTCGACCCCCTGTTCGACGAAGCGGTTGCTTTCGTGGTGGAGTCCCGCCGTGGCTCGACCTCCAGCGTCCAGCGCAAGTTCAAGATTGGTTACAACCGGGCAGCCCGTCTCATCGAGCAGATGGAGAATCAGGGCATCGTCAGCTCACCGGGTGGCAATGGTCAGCGCGACGTGCTGGCACCGCCGCCGGTGCGGGACTAAGCCTCACCGTTTCATACTATCCCTGGCCATGCCCTCCGCGGGCGTGGCCTTTTATCGAGAGCGTCTTTATGAAGAGCGTGATGAAAAAACAACTGTTGATGGGTACCGTGCTGCTGATGGCCAGCAGCCAGGTGTGGGCCGATGCGGCCAGCGATCTCAAACAGAAGCTGGCGGGGGTGAGCCTCTTCTCCGCCAAATTTGCCCAGACCGTCTATGACAGCAAGGGCAAGGAGCTGCAAAAGGCCAGCGGCGACCTGCTGGTGCAGCGGCCAAACCGTTTCAACTGGCACACCACCTCGCCGGACGAGAGCCTGATCGTGGCCGATGGTCAGGATGTCTGGGTCTATGATCCCTTCGTCGAGCAGGTGACAGCCCTCAAGCTGAAAGATGCGGTGCTCAACACCCCCTTTATTCTGATCGCCGGCAATGACGACAAGTTCTGGAAGAACTATGACGTGACCCAGCAGGGGGATGTCTATACCGTCACCAGCCGTAACAAGGATGAGCTGATTGCCTCCTTCCGTGTCACCTTCGACAGACAAGACAACATCAGTCGTTTCGATGTGAAAGAGGCGCAAGGGCAGTGGAGCGAATTCACCCTGAGCAGCTTCAACCGCAAGCCGGTGCTCAAGGGCAACGAATTTGTTTTCAAGATCCCGAAGGGGGTCGAGCTGGACGACCAGCGCTAATGAGCAAGCAGTCGTTGGATTGCTCGCCACTGCGCCAGTCAAAGGCGAGTGACGTGACGCTGGGTGGTCAATACAGATGAGTAACTTGTCGCTAGATTTCTCGTCGGACTTTCGTCCGCTGGCGGCCCGGATGCGGCCGCAAAACCTCGACCAGTATATCGGTCAGCAACATATCCTGGGGGCTGACAAGCCCCTGCGCAAAGCGATCCTGGCGGGTCACTGCCACTCGATGATCCTGTGGGGGCCACCCGGGACCGGCAAGACCACGCTGGCGGAGTTGATGGCTCACTACTGTCAGGCGGAAGTGGAGCGACTCTCGGCGGTTACCTCCGGTATCAAGGAGATCCGCGCCGCCATCGACAAGGCGAAGGAGAACAGCTGGCGCGGGGTGCGTACCATCCTGTTTGTGGATGAGGTGCACCGCTTCAACAAGAGCCAGCAGGATGTGTTCCTGCCTCACATCGAAGATGGCACCATCACCTTTATCGGTGCCACCACCGAAAACCCCTCGTTCGAACTCAACAACGCACTGCTCTCACGAGCCCGGGTCTATCTGCTCAAGCGACTGGAGGAGAGCGATATCCTCGCCATGCTCGATCAGGCGATGACCGATCCCCGTGGTCTCAATGATCCGGCACTCACCTTTGCCCCGGGCGTCAAAGAGGCGTTGGCCAAGGCGGTGGATGGAGACGGGCGTAAATCCCTCAACTATCTGGAGCTGTTGGCCGACATGGCCGAAACCGACAGCACAGGGGCGCGGGTGATCGACAGTGCCCTGCTCGCTGCCGTGGTGGGGGAGCACGTGGCCCGCTTCGACAAGGGGGGCGATCACTTCTACGACCTCATCTCGGCGGTGCACAAATCCATTCGCGGCTCGGCGCCGGATGCGGCGCTCTACTGGTATGCCCGCATGGTGAGCGCCGGTTGCGATCCCCTCTATATAGCCCGCCGCTTGCTGGCGATTGCCTCGGAAGATGTGGGCAATGCCGATCCCCGTGCCATGCAGGTCGCCCTGTCGGCCTGGGATTGTTTCCATCGGATCGGTCCGGCGGAAGGGGAGCGGGCCATCGCCCAGGCGATCGTCTATCTCGCCTGTGCCCCGAAAAGCAATGCGGTCTATACCGCCTGGAAGGCGGCGCTTCATGATGCCAAAAACCTCCCTGACTTCGAGGTGCCGGTACATCTGCGCAATGCGCCGACCAAGCTGATGAGCGATCTGGGTTATGGCGCCGAGTATCGCTATGCCCATGACGAGCCGGGCGCCTATGCCGCTGGCGAGCAGTATTTTCCGCCCGAGCTGGCGGGCAAGCAGTACTACCAGCCCACCGATCGCGGCCTTGAAAAGCAGATTGGTCAGAAGCTCGATTACCTCCATGAACTGGACAGGCAAAGTCCGCAGCAACGGGGCAAATAGCCCCTTTGTTACCTCGCATGGCTGAAAATTGGTCAGGCGTTTGAATATGCAGGACGGTTTGCATGCCAAAGTCGGTAAAAACGACACAAATAGTCCCTGTTCGGGCGGGGGGGCGGTCTGCTACACTGCCCGTCTGACCCCGCTTGTCTTGGCCTTGCGCCATCTTCTTGATCTCGAAGGCCTGATTGTTAAGGCCCGATTCTGAAGACGATTGGGGTGCGCCAACCGATGTTAACTTCCGGATCTGTTTCCCAGCCCGTCATGACGACTCAGGCCCAGATCCCATTTTAAAAAAGTAGGTAAACCATGCTGGATCCCAAATATCTGCGCAGCGATATCGAAGAGGCTGCCGCTCGTCTGGCGACACGTGGCTACGTTCTGGACGTAGCGGCTGTCAACGCTCTGGAAGAGAAACGCAAGGATCTGCAGTCCCGTACCCAGGAGCTGCAGGCCGAGCGCAACGCCCGCTCCAAATCCATCGGTGAAGCTGCCCGTCGTGGTGAAGATGTTGCCCCGCTCAAGGCCGAAGTGACCAAGATCAACGACGAGCTGGAAACCAGCAAGGTCGAGCTGGATGCCCTGCTGGCCCAGCTGAAAGCCATTGCCGACGCCATCCCCAACCTGCCGAGCGAGACCACTCCGGTGGGCCGTGACGAGAACGACAACGTGGAAGTGCGCCGCTGGGGTACCCCGCGCGAGTTCAGCTTCCCGGTACGCGATCACATCGATCTGGGCGAAGCGGCCAAGGGCGTTGACTTCAAGAACGGCGTCAAACTCTCCGGTACCCGTTTTGTAGTGATGAAGGGTCAGATTGCCCGTCTGCACCGTGCCCTGGCTCAGTTCATGCTGGATCTGCACACCCAGCAGCACGGTTACACCGAGTGCTACGTGCCCTATCTGGTGAACCCGGACAGCCTCTATGGCACCGGCCAGTTGCCGAAATTTGCCCAAGACCTGTTCAATACCGGTATCGAAGGTGAAGGGGAAGAAGAGGGCAAGGTGCGCAAGTTCTCCCTGATCCCGACCTCCGAAGTGCCGCTCACCAACATGGCCCGCGACGAGATCTTTGACGCGCAAGAGCTGCCGATCAAGATGACCGCCCACAGCCCCTGCTTCCGCTCTGAAGCGGGTTCCTACGGTCGTGATACCCGTGGCCTCATCCGTATGCACCAGTTCGACAAAGTCGAAATGGTTCAGCTGGTTCACCCGGAGAAGTCTTGGGATGCGCTGGAGGAGATGGTGGGTCACGCCGAGAAGGTGCTGCAACTGCTGGAGCTGCCGTATCGCGTGATGGCGCTCTCTACCGGTGACATGGGCTTCTGCGCTTCCAAGACCTACGATCTGGAAGTGTGGCTGCCAGCCCAGAACACTTACCGCGAGATCTCTTCTGTCTCCAACTGCACCGACTTCCAGGCGCGCCGCATGCAGGCTCGCGTGCGCATCGACGGCAAGCCGCAGCTGCTGCACACCCTGAACGGCTCCGGTCTGGCTGTGGGTCGTACTCTGGTTGCCGTGATGGAGAACTACCAGCAGGAAGATGGCCGCATCGCCATCCCGGCTGCGCTGCAATCCTACATGGGTGGCCTGACCCACATCGGGTAAGCTCACATCGCAGACCACAACGCCATGGCATTGCCATGGCGTTGTGCATTCTGGCGCCGAACAACCGTTTTAGTGCTGAAAAAATGCGGCTTTTCGGCGTCGCTTTGAACAGTTAACACATTTTTATCAAGCAATGCGCAATCGTTTTTGTTAGACTGCGCCGCAATTTCGCAGGACATCTTTTTCTATGGTCTGGATTGATTACGCCATCATTGGCATCGTCGGTTTCTCTGCTCTCATCAGCCTGGTGCGCGGCTTCGTCAAGGAGGCCATGTCTCTTGTCACCTGGTTCGTCGCCTTCTTTATTGCCAGCCATTTCTATCCCGATCTCGCCGTCTATTTCACCTCCTTCTCCGACGCGCTGGTTCGCAACGGTCTGGCCATCGCGGCGCTGTTTGTGGCGACCCTGATCCTCGGCAGCGTGGTCAACTATGTGGTGGGCCTGTTGGTGGACAAGACGGGTCTCTCCGGTACCGATCGGGTGCTGGGGGTCTGCTTCGGTGCAATTCGCGGGGTGCTGATCGTCAGTGCCCTGCTTTTTTTCATGGATACCTTCACCAGCCTCTCCCAGAGCGACTGGTGGGTGGCGTCCAAGCTGGTGCCGGAGTTCAAGCCGGTGATCCAGTGGTTTTTCGGGTTCATGTTGAACTCATCCAGTTTTCTTAAACAGGTATAGTGACTTCGAGGTAGCAAAGACATGTGTGGTATTGTCGGTATAGTTGGCACCACCCCCGTCAATCAGGCCCTCTACGACGCCTTGACGGTGTTGCAGCACAGGGGACAGGATGCCGCCGGGATCGTGACCATTGATAGTGGAAACTTCCGGCAACGCAAGGCCAATGGCCTGGTGAAGGACGTGTTTGAAGTGCGCCACATGCAGCGTCTGCAAGGGAACATCGGCATAGGTCATGTCAGATACCCCACCGCAGGCAGCTCAAGTGCCGCTGAAGCCCAACCTTTTTATGTGAACTCGCCCTACGGCATGGTGCTGGCCCATAACGGCAACCTCACCAACGCCAAGGAGCTCAAGGAGCAGCAGTTCAAGGTCGCCCGTCGCCACATCAACACCACCTCCGATTCGGAAGTGTTGCTGAACGTGCTGGCCCACGAGCTGGATCGCTGTGACAAGATGGCCCTGCGTCCCGAAGATATCTTCGCCGCGGTGCGCAGAACCCATCAGCAGATCCGCGGCGCTTATGCGGTGGTCTCGCTGGTGATTGGCCATGGTCTTATCGGTTTTCGTGATCCCAACGGCATTCGCCCACTGATCCTCGGTCGTCGTCAGGACGAGCAGGGCCAGGTGGAGTACATGCTCGCCTCCGAGAGCGTGGCGCTCGACGCCATCGGTTTCGAAACGGTGCGGGATATTGCGCCGGGTGAAGCCATCTACATCACCGAACAGGGTCAGCTCTTCTCCGAGCAGTGTGCGGAGAACCCGCAGATGAGCTCCTGCATCTTCGAATATGTCTATTTCGCCCGTCCCGATTCGTGCATCGACAAGGTCTCGGTCTACGCCGCCCGCCTCAACATGGGTCGCAAGCTGGGTCAGAAGATTGCCCGCGAGTGGGAAGATCTCGACGTCGATGTGGTCATCCCCATCCCCGAGACCTCCTGTGACGTGGCGCTGGAGATCGCTCATACCCTCGACCTGCCATACCGTCAGGGCTTCGTGAAGAACCGCTACATCGGCCGTACCTTCATCATGCCGGGTCAGATCCAGCGCAAGAAGTCGGTGCGTCGCAAGCTCAACGCCATCAGCTCTGAATTCAAGGGCAAAAAGGTGTTGCTGGTGGATGATTCCATCGTGCGTGGTACCACGTCCGAGCAGATCATCCAGATGGCCCGTGAAGCGGGGGCTGCCAAGGTCTACTTCGCCTCGGCGGCGCCGGAAATTCGCTTCCCCAACGTCTATGGCATCGATATGCCCACCGCCAACGAGCTGATCGCCCACGGCCGTGAAGTAGAAGAGGTGTGCAAGCTGATTGGCGCTGATGGCCTCATCTTCCAGGATCTGGAAGATCTGGAGGCCGCCGTACGGGAGATCAACCCGGATCTGCGTCACTTCGAGACCTCGGTCTTCAATGGCCACTACGTCACCTCCGACGTGGACCAGTCCTATCTGGATCACCTCAATGCCCTGCGCAACGATGACACCAAAGCGGTGCGTGAATGGCAGGAAGGCACCAGCAATCTGGAAATTTTTAACGAAGGTAGTTAAACGTTTGCGGTTTTGCCGGATGGGATAGCGAGATGGGGGCCAGTGGCCCCCATTGTCGTTTCTACCTCGCACCGGCAGAAGGGGTAGGGGGTATCTGTTTGAAAAACATCCGTTTATCTTGCCGGATATGGGCATGGCTAGCGGGATCCGCTAGCATAGGCGGCAACATATATGATCGATACGCTTTTAAGAGACGAGAGTTCAGATGGATGATCTGCTAGCCCCAGTGCGCCAGTTTTTGCAGTGCGAGACCCCGGATGAGTGGGTGGAGATGGCGCGGGAGCCGGCCCGTTTACCGACCCTACTCATCGATCACGCCAACTGCGAGACCAAGGCCGCACTCACTGCCCACAGTCTGGTGCGTCGCTACTGCCTGCCCAAGGGCAAGCGCCATCTGCTGCCCAAGCTGGAGTTCTATCGCGAGCTGGATGCCATTCCGGAGAAGGCCGAGATCCTGGGCAAACGCAGCATGGGAGAGTCTGATCGCACCGTCTTTGCCGAGCTGGAACGCAATCCGCTGCTGTTTCCCATGGTGCGGCTCATTCAGGAGGAGCTGCATCACTTCGAGCAGGTGCTGGAGATCATGCAGGCCCGCGGCATCGAATACGGGCCGGTGACGGCCTCCCGCTATGCCCGCCAATTGATGCAGCATGTGCGCACCCATGAACCGGCCACCATAGTCGACAAGATGATCATCGGCGCCTATATCGAGGCCCGCTCCTGCGAGCGGTTTGCCAAGCTGGCGCCCCATCTGGACGAAGAGCTGAGCCGCTTCTACGTCTCTTTGCTGCGCTCCGAAGCGCGTCACTATCAGGATTACCTGAGCTTGGCCGAACAGTATGCGGGGGAGGATATCAGCGAGCGGGTTGCCTTCTTTGGCAAGCTGGAAGCAGAGCTAATCTGCTCGCCGGATCCCCAGTTCCGGTTTCATAGCGGCCTGCCTGTCACATCTGACAGTTGTTGACGCACAGGGGGCAAACTACTATTGCCCTGTTCCTACTACGAGCGACAAGTAGTTACTTTTGAGCGCAATTCCCGGCCCTAAGCCGGGATCTTTTTTTCTGTCGTACCTCCTTCCTGCTTTTGGCGCTCTATGCTGAATCCCTGGCTATTTTTGCGTCTTCCCCTTGCGATGAAATCCTGTTCGATCAGCCGGTTATTGTGGTGATAAAGTGCTCATTCAAGTGGCTCACCCTTGTAGAAACGGGCGAAACCGTGTACTTTTTTGCCTTCGCAAGATTTGAATAACCAATCAATAGGAGCGTGTATGCGCATTGTTCTGTTGGGGGCTCCGGGCGCCGGCAAAGGTACCCAGGCTCAGTTCATCATGAAAAAACACGGTATTCCCCAGATCTCCACCGGCGACATGCTGCGTGCGGCGATCAAAGCGGGCACCGAGCTCGGTCTGAAAGCCAAAGCTGTGATGGACGCAGGTCAGCTGGTCTCTGACGACATCATCATCGGTCTGGTCAAAGAGCGCATCGCTCAGCCGGACTGCGCCAAAGGCTTCCTGTTGGACGGTTTCCCGCGCACCATTCCCCAGGCGCAAGCCATGAAGGACGCCGGTGTCGTGGTTGATTTCGTGCTGGAGTTCGATGTGCCGGACGAAGAGATCGTCAAGCGCATGAGCGGCCGTCGCGTTCACTCCGGCTCCGGCCGTACCTACCACGTGGTGTTCAACCCGCCGAAAGTGGAAGGCAAGGATGACGTGACCGGTGAAGATCTGGTGATCCGCGCCGACGACGAAGAGACCACAGTACGCAAGCGTCTGGATGTATATCATCAGCAGACCGCGCCGCTGATCGGTTTCTACGGCAAAGAGGCGGAAGCGGGCCACACCCGTTACGTCAAGATCGACGGCACCCAGCCGGTTGATCTGGTCAGCAAGCAGCTTGCCACCATTCTGGGCTGATCTTTGCTGCCGGCACTGTTTCCCGTGCCATCAGATAAATAAAGAGAAGGGCCCTGTCGGGCCCTTTTTGCATAATGACAGATAGACAGGAAGCCAACGTGACCACGAAAACCGGAATATTGCTGGTCAATCTGGGTACCCCAGCCGCACCGACCACCGCTGCCGTCAAAACGTTCCTCAGCCAGTTCCTGCACGATCCCCGTGTGGTGGACCTGCCCCGTTACCTCTGGTGCCCGCTGCTCCACTTCATCATCTTGCCGACGCGCTCGCCCAAAGTGGCCAAGCTCTATCAACAGGTGTGGACCGAGCAGGGCTCGCCACTGATGGTGATAAGCAAGCAGCAGCGTGCTGCACTGGAGCAGGAGCTCAAGCGGGAGGGGGTTGAGGTGCCGGTGGAGCTGGCGATGACCTATGGTTCCCCGTCAGTGAATGATGGCTGGCAGGCGCTCAAGGCCAAAGGGGTCAACCGGGTGATCCTGTTGCCGCTCTATCCGCAATATTCGGTCAGTACCACCGCCTCGGTCTTTGATGCCTGGGGCAAGGCGATGAAGAGAGAGCGCAATCTGCCGGTGGTACGGCTCATTCGTGATTATCACGCCCATCCCGAATACATTCAGGCGCTGGCCATGAGCGTGCGCCGTCACTGGGAGCAGCACGGTCAGGGTGATCACCTGCTGATGTCGTTCCACGGTATTCCCGAGCGCTACGAGAACGAAGGGGACCCCTATGGTCACCAGTGTCGCCATACCGCCAGCTTGCTGGCCGAGGCGCTCGGGCTGGAGGCCGGGCAGTGGACGGCCAGTTTCCAGTCCCGCTTTGGCAAGGAGGAGTGGCTCAAGCCCTACACAGACGTGACTATCGCTGGCCTGCCGGCCGCCGGGGTCAAGCGACTCGATGTGATTTGCCCTGCCTTTGCGGCCGACTGCCTCGAAACCCTCGAGGAAATTCAGGTACAGAATCGGGAGATCTTCATGGAGGCCGGTGGCGAGCGGTTTGAATATATTCCGGCCCTCAACAGCGATCAGGCCCACATCAGGATGATGGTCTCGCTCATCTGCCGCGAATTGGCATGAGTGACCGGCAGTCAGTCAAACAAGGAGTCGAGTCATGGTACATATCACGCTGATCTACGCAGGCCTGCTGGGGCTGCTGTTTCTGGGGCTCTCCTTCTGGGTGGTCAAACGCCGCGCCCAGTTCGGGGTGATGATAGGGCAGGGGGAGGCCCCCGAGCTGCTGGCGGCGATCCGGGCCCACGGTAATTTTGCCGAGTATGTGCCGCTGACCCTGCTGCTGATGGCGCTGTGCGAGCTCTCCGGTGCCGGTACGCTCTGGCTGCATGCCGGTGGCGCCATGCTACTGGTTGGCCGCATCCTGCATGCCATCGGCATCCAGATCCCCAAAGCCCCCAATGTGCCCCGTTTTCTGGGCACCTTGCTGTTCTGGCTCGCCCTCGGCCTCTTCTCGGTGCTGGCTCTGTTGCAGGGCATGGCGGCCGCCTGAAAACCGGCGCTTTTGTATGCTATGGAACCACCCTGGGTTGGGTGGTTTTTTTATGGTGAAAAGGCAAACGTTTTTCCTTGCAAGCCTTGTCTATACTGTCTCCATTATTTAAACAGGGCGACTTTTCGGGGCGGCGGATTGTGTTAAAATCCCGCCCCTCTTTCCCCCAGAGCACAGAACATTGCCATGAAATTTCCCGGTCAGCGCAAGTCCAAACACTACTTCCCTGTCGACAGACGCGATCCCCTGGTTCCGCAAAATCCCCTGTTAACCGAGCTGGGCAAAGCCTACGTGGTCGGGATTGATCAGACCCTGGTTGATATCGAAGCCCATGTGGATGAAGACTTTCTGACCCGTTATGGTCTGAGCAAGGGGCACTCCGTCGTCATCAGTGATGATGTAGCCGAACGGATTTATGACGAACTCAAGGCCAACAACATGGTAGTGAGCGAGTTTGCCGGTGGTACTATCGGCAACACGGTACACAACTACTCGGTGCTGGCCGACTCCCACTCCATCCTGCTGGGTGTGATGAGTCAGGACATTCGCATCGGCTGCTACGCCTACCGTTATCTGTGCAACACCTCTTCCCGCGTCAATCTGGACTATCTGCAGCCGGTTGATGGTCCCATCGGCCGTTGCTTCACCTTCATCACCGAGTGTGGCGAGCGCAGCTTCGGCATCAACGCCGGCAAGATGAACCAGCTGGATGTGCAGCACATTCCGGAGGATGTGATCAAAGGGGCGTCTGCACTGGTGATCACCGCCTATCTGGTACGCGGTGACGATGGTGATCCGATGAAAGAGGCGGCCATGACCGCGGTGCGTTATGCCCGTGAGGCCGGTATTCCCGTGGTGCTGACCCTGGGCACCCGTTTCGTCATCGATGAAAACCCCCAGTGGTGGCGCGACTTCATTGCCGAAAACGTGACCGTGCTGGCGATGAACGAAGACGAAGGTGAAGCCCTGACCGGTATCGCTGATCCGCTAGGTGCGGCCGACAAGGCTCTCGACTGGGCCGACATGGTGCTCTGTACTGCTGGCCCCATCGGCCTCTATATGGCGAGCTACACCGATGAGGACTACAAGCGCGAGACCACTCATACCTTGCTGCCCGGCGTTATCCCCGAGTTCAACATGTATGAGTTCAGCCGCCCGATGGCCCGCGCCAAGTGCCGCAAACCGGCCCGCATCTACTCCCACATCTCCCCGTACATGGGGGGCCCGGAGAAGATCAAGAACACCAACGGGGCAGGGGATGGCGCCCTTTCCGCCGTGCTGCACGACATGGTGGCCAACTCCTATCACCGGATGAATGTGCCCAACTCCGCCAAGCACATCTCCGAGTTCCTGACCTACTCCTCACTGGCCCAAGTGTGCAAATATGCCAACCGCGTCAGCTACGAGGTGTTGGCCCAGAGCAGTCCCCGTCTCTCCCGCGGTTTGCCGGAGAAAGAGGACAGCCTGGAAGAGGTTTACTGGGAGCGTTGATCTCCTGAATCTGCAAGACGCCTCCATCGGGAGGCGTTTTTGCAGGCAAATATGGGTTATCCCGGCTTTTTTCCCGGAATAACCCCAATATGCTTGAGTCCATGTCACTTTTACGACACCATTTGGCCATCGTATTGTCGCCCGACAATGCCGCAGCACCCGAAAGAAAGAGAGAATCCCATGAGCATGCTTAACGACAACCTTGACGCCAATTTCCAACTGTTTATCGAACAAGTCCGCGAGTCGGGTCAGGTGTGGGGTCTGCGCTATGGGGAAGACTGGGTCGTCTGCCGCTCCGCCGAATTTGAAGATGCCGACGTGATGCCGCTCTGGTCTGCCGAAGAGGACGCCCGTCTGCACTGCGTCGACGAGTGGGCCGATTACGAGCCGGAAGTGATCGATCTGGAAGAGTTTCTCGATATCTGGATCAACGATCTGGATGAAGATGATGTGCTGGTCGGCCCGAACTGGAACGCCGATCTGGAAGGTCAGGAGCTCGAACCCATCGAGTTGGCCAAGGCATTGGTTGAACTGGACGCCTGAAAGCGCCTCCATTGATGGCCTGAACGTACAGGCCATCGGGACAAAGACCGGCACCCGTGAGGGGGCCGGTCTTTTTTATGGTCGAATGGCCCGATTGATGAGTTAAAAGCCGATTTGCCTTTGCACCTGTCAGGGGGATGGTCCATCATCAACCTTTTGCCAAGGGAGGAGCGCCATGTTTGTATTTGACGTAACGGGAGCTGCGGGTGAGAAGGCCAGCATTCGGGTGCAGGCGCTGGATTGGGCGCAAGCCGGGCCAGTGACCTTCCAGTGCGATGATGATCAGCTGGCTGTCGTGCTCCTGAGCGGTTGTCGTTGCGATGCGGTGGGCTTTTTCAATCTGTTGGCGGGGTGCAAACCGCTCTATATCGAGCAGTGGCTCAGCTATCTGCAGGAGAGTGGTCGCATTGGCAAGTGGAGTCACCAGACCGAGAGTCCCGCCGATGGGGACTATCTGGCCAGAGCCGGTCTGGAGCACGATGAGCTCAATAGCCTGCTTGGCCAGGTTTATCAGGTGGCGGGGTTCAACCGGTTGCAGATCAACCGTTACCTCAAAAACCGCCACAATCCTACTACACTGGCGACCCGTTACGATCAGAAGGAGCTGGAGCGTTACCGCCAGCTCAATGACATCATTCTGACCCTTTTGAAGCTGAAGCATCCTCAGTAAAGAGCCCCAGCTGGCTGATATCCGGTCGCAGCGGTTGCGGCCGGGCGATCAGATAGCCCTGCAAGCCATCCACGTACATCCCCTGCAGCAGCTGTTTCTGGCCAAGCTGTTCTACCCCCTCTGCAATCACCTGGCACCCCATCCGATGTGATACATCGACGATCATCCGCACGAACTGCTGGTTGGTCTGATCCTGCTCCAGTCCGGTGATAAGGGCAGGGTCCAGCTTGATGTAGTCGGGCTTGAGCTCGCGAAACAGGGTAAAGGAGCCGATCCCCTTGCCGAAATTGGCGATGGCCGAGCGGCTGCCGTTGCGGCGCAGCAATTCAAACACCCGCTTGGCGCCGGTCAGATTGCGCTCCAGATGCTCTTCATCCAGTTCGAACACCAGATTGGCGCTGGTATTGGGATCCTTGAGCAACTGGCGGTCAAGCCAGATCAGGAAGGCGCTGTTTTGCAGCAGGTTGGGGGAGAGGTTGATCCCCCAGCGACTCTGGTTGGCACCAAAGGCCCGGTACTGACGCATGATGTGGGTAATGACCAGCTGCTCCAGCCGCATCACCATGTCCAGCCGCTGGGCCATGGCAAACAGGGTGTCGGTGGGCAGGGCGGTGCCGTCATTGCCGCTGAAGCGGGTGTAGATCTCGTTGTAAGCCAGCATGCTGCGGTGCAGGGGCTGGATTGGCTGATAGGTAAAGCTGAGTCGCTCCTGTGCCAGCACTTCGGTCAGCACGTCGCGCCAGTGGTGTTGCCCCTGCAGATCGGAGGCGCTGTCATCTTGCTGGATGGCCCAGCCGTTGATGGTTTCGGTCTGGGCACGGGCCAGCGCCAGATCCGCTCTGGCCAGCACAGCTTCGATTTTCTGGCCGCTGCTGAGCTTGGTCAGCCCCGAGTAACCGGTGCTCTCCAGCTCGTGCTGGTCCTGATAGTGATCGAAGGCCACCTTCAAATCCTGCCCCAGCAGATGGGGGGGAATATTGGCCACCGGTTGCACCAGCACGGCAAAATCGGCCCCCGAGATGCGGTAGACCTGATTGCCCGGGAAGCGGCTTACCACCCGCTTGATGAGAGCGGCCATGTCCTTGATGTAGGCATCACCAGACTGGAAGCCGCGCTGGGCGTTGATCTTGCCAAGCTCGGTGGCACGGATCAGCACCAGGGTCGCGGTCTGGGTGTCCTGATCCCGCTGCAGCAACTCGGTCATGTCGCGGCGAAACGCGTGGCGGTTGAGTAGCTGGGTCAGCTCGTCGGTGGTGGCCAGGTTGCTGAGCTCGGTCAGCTGGCGATGGGCGCTCTGCTCGGCGCTTTCGAACTGCTCCAGCAGCTGTTGCAGCACCTCCCGGGAGGCGGGCTCATCGAGTTGTGAGGGATCCCGCCCTCTGATCGCCTTGACCCAGGTGAGCTCCTGATGCTGGAGCATGCCATCCATGGTGCGTATGGCCAACATCAACAGCAGGATCATGCCAAGCAGTGTGGTGGCCAGAATAATGGCCAAAGTGAGCGGTGTGCTCTGCAGGGCCAACCAAACTGCTTGCAGGAGCAGCAGGGGTATGGTCACTATGGTGGCGATCAGAAAGAGGGTACGTCCGAGCTTGTGAACCATCTTGTCATCCTTGAAGTGGCTGCTTTGTGGGGGAATTTTAACCAAGCTGGCGGAGCAAAGCATGCTATTCCTCGCAACTCGGTGAAAAGGGTCAATTGAGATCGGTTAAATGTGAGTGAAACCACTTTCACAGGTGCCGAAACAGGCGAAGATGAGTTGAAAATAGATCAAACAAGGCAGAGGTAAATCATGTTGTTAGAGCCCGAAAATAGTGCCAAAGCACGACAATTATTGAACCAGAGTATGGCACTGGTGCTGGCGGGTGGACGTGGTAGTCGCCTGAAGCAGCTGACTGACAACCGCGCCAAGCCTGCCGTCCATTTCGGTGGCAAATTCCGGATCATTGATTTTGTGCTCTCCAACTGTATCAACTCGGGGATCCGCCGGGTTGGTGTAGTCACCCAATACAAATCTCACAGCCTGCTGCGTCACCTGCAATCGGGCTGGTCCTTCCTGCGTTACCAGATGAACGAATTCATCGACCTGCTCCCTGCCCAGCAACGGGTGGACGAGGTGCACTGGTATCGCGGCACCGCCGATGCCATCTATCAGAACGTCGATATCATCCGCGACTACGGCCCCAAATACCTGGTGGTGCTGGCGGGGGATCACATCTACAAGATGGATTACGCTGCCATGCTGCTCGACCATGTGCGCCTTGGCGCCAAGGTGACTGTGGCTTGTATCGAGGTGCCGCGGGCCGAGGCATCAGCCTTCGGGATCATGGATATCGACGAGCAGCGCAAGATCCGCGCCTTCGTCGAAAAACCGGCCAATCCGCCCGCCATGCCGGGTTGCGAAGATCGCTCGCTGGCCTCCATGGGGATCTATATCTTCGAGGCGGAGTACCTCTACCAACTGCTGGAGGAGGATATTCACAATCAGGACTCCAAACACGACTTCGGGATGGATGTGATCCCCCGCATCGTGGAGGAGGGGATGGCATTTGCTCACCCCTTCAACATGTCCTGTGTCGGGGCGCGCGAGGGGCAAAAGCCCTATTGGCGTGACGTTGGAACGCTGGACTCCTTCTGGGAAGCGAACATGGATCTCGCCTCCGTGTTGCCCGAGCTCGACATCTACGATCAGAACTGGCCGATATGGACCAGCCAGACCCTGACGCCACCGGCCAAGTTTGTGCAGGACCGCAACGGTCAGCATGGCATGACCATCAACTCCATGTTCTCGGGCGGTACCATCGTCAGCGGGTCGTTCGTGCTCAACTCGGTGCTCTTTACCAATGTGCGGGTGCACTCCTTCTGCACCCTGGATCAGGCCATCATCTTCCCCGGGGTCGAGATTGGCGCCGGTTGCCGTCTGCGCCGTGTGGTGGTGGACAAGGGATGTGTGCTGCCCGATGGGCTGGTGGTGGGCGAGAATGCCGATGAGGATAGCCGCCGCTTCTACCGCTCCGAGCAGGGGATTGTACTGGTGACCAAGGAGATGCTGGACAAGCTGGTTTGAGGAAGGCCCTTGAAACTGTGTCAGACGCTGTAATGCAAAGGGAGCCAATCTGGCTCCCTTTTTCATGCTGGTGAATGGTGAGGATTATTCGCTAACCACCGCTTTGGCGGCCATCACCATGGCGGTGCCGTGCTTGCCACCGGCGGCGGTCACTTGCGGTACGCCATCTTCGTCGGTGTCGCTGCCGGCACCTTCGATGATGTTCTCGCCGGAGTCACCGATCCACTCAGCCATTTGCATGCCACCGTTGACGGTGCCACGGAACCAGCTGACGTACTGACCGGTCAGCTTGGCCAGCTCCAGCTCGGGCGCCTTCTCGACCCCTTCGTTGCGCAGGTTCAGCATGGCAGAGCGCAGGGCGCCGGAGATGGCAGCCTGGGTCCAGGGAGTGTATTCACCCTGTTTACCCGCCAGCCAGGTGCCCGCCTTGGCATTGAAGTAGGCCTTGTCGGCAGCGATAAACAGCTCGCGGGCGGCAGTGCGGTACTTGGTATCGGAGGTGGCGAGGAACGCGGCAGTCAGACCACGGATGGCTGCGAACTGTGCATCGATGGAGTGGCCGGCATCGAGCTTGCCACCCAGGGTGATGCCGTCATGCACCAGACCATTTTTGCCCTTGAGGTTGGCAAGGATGAAATCGGCCTGTTTGCGGATCAAGTCGAGCGCCTCTTGACCCTGCTTGGTCTTGAGGTTCAGCTCGCCATTGTCACCGGCGGCGTAACCGACCGGCAGCGCATCCTGAGCGCGCTGGAAGATCTGCAGGGCGACCAGTGCGTAAGCGGCGTCAAAGGTGGTGACGTGCTTGCCCTGTTTGCCTGCCTGCCAGCTGTCGACCAGGGTGCCAGCCTTGGCATCAAAGTGCAGGGCTGCCAGGTTCTTGAAGGTGAGGTTTGAGAGATTGATCGCCAGCGAGAAGGCATCGCTGCCGGCGACCGCTTTGCCCAGGTCATTGGTCTTGTTGGCAGCCGGTGCGGCGGCAAACGGCGCACCGTCAAACACGGCGTGGAAGGCCGGGTTCTGGTTGGTGTTGGCGCTGCGCTGATCGCTGAAGGCATAGAACTCGGAGAGCGGCCACAGCATCATCCAGGCATCGCGCAGCTGGGCGGAGCCATCTACCACCTCCAGCTTGCCGATGGCACCGGCATCGTTGTTGCTGGTTTCGGTCACTTTCACCTGATGGGGGAAGTAAATCACGCCCTTGGCCGGATCGTACTGCGGGGTGATCTTGGCGCCCAGTTGCTTGCCATCGAAGCCGAGCTGGTTCTGCATGATGGCCAGCTTGTCGATGGACTGCTCGGTCAGCATCATGCCGTTGAAGCCATCGGCGGCAGAGACGCCCAGCTTGTGCTTGCCATCCTGATCCATGGTGGCGGAGGCGGCTTCTACCTCTTCATCGGTCTCGGCCACGTGCATGCCGCCGAGGAAGTCCTGGGACCACATCACCTCTTTGAGCAGGATGCCGCCCACCGCTGCGGGCACCAGCAGGTTGTCGCTGCCGCTCCAGCGCAGGGTGCTATAGTCGCGGAAGTAGGCGGGCACCTGGGTCTTGACGGTTTTCTCGGTCCCTTTGGCGGTCTTGATGGTGATCTGGTCGCCATTGACAGGGGTGGCGTTGACGGCCTGGACAAACTCCGGATTGGCGGAGGCGTAGGGCAGGGAGAGGGGATACATGCCCTGCGGCACTTCATCAGCCGGGAAGCCAACGGCGTCGGCCATGGCCAACACCCGTTGCCCCAGAGAGGCCATGGTGCCGCCACGGGCCAGGTTTTGCGGCCCGTTTACCAGATGAGGACCCATGCCGGATTGGTAGTTGAGGGCGTACATCGCCTCTTCGGAGTATTCGTAGGATTCGATGCCGGCGGCGAAGTCGAACGGGGTCGGCTCATCGGCACGGTTGGCATCCAGCACATCCAGATCCAGCCCCAGCGCTTCGGCCAGCGGCTCACCGGAGAGCTCGAATTCGGTATAGGCCAGCATGTTGGCGGCGGTATTGAATGTCTTGTCTTCGACCTTGACGGCAGCGTGTGCGGCGCCGCTGATCAGTGCGCAGGCGATCGCCTGAACCAGTACGGTTTTTCTCATGTCCCTTCTCACCATTGGTTTTATTATTGACGCTTCTCATAACGAATCTAAATGAGAATGGTCTGCATTATGCTGTGTTGGCGGGGACTTGAGAAGTAAAAAACCGCCCCATTCGGCTGCACGTTGAACCGGATGTGCGCTGTCGAAGAGGACGGTTATCTGTTTATTGCGCTGAAAGTGCCGGTGCGACGGCGATCAGAGCAGCTTGAACGGGATGACCAGACGGCCCGGCTCTACCTTGAGGGCTTCGACCTTCTCCTTGATCCTGGCTTCGTTCTTGCGGCTGCTGTCGAGGCGATAGACCGGGGTCTGTGACAGGAACAGGGAGAGCGACTGATTGAAGGTGGGCAGCAGCGGGGTGAGGGCGGCCCCGATATCGGCCGGCTCGGTCTTGACCGAGACAAGCTCAAGGTCGCGCAGATAGATGGCGCCTTGATCGGCCACATAGTCCGGACGGGCGCTCAAAGCAAAGCGGATCTTCATCTGCTGGCTGCCAAGGGGACTGCTCACCTGCAGGTCGCCAGCGGCGTCCAGCTCGATGCGATCTGCTTGTTTGCGGCCGATACGGCTCTGCATCTCATCCAGACGGATCTTGCTCGACATGATGCCGGGGATCCCCAGCTGTTTTTCAAAAGAGACCTGATCCTTGAGGTACTGGTTGATTTCGGCCTCGCTGACGTTGTACTGGGTCAGGGAGCAGGCTCCCAGTAGCAGGGCGAGGGGGAGTAACAACAGCTGTTTCAACATGATGGATTCCGCTTGGGCAACTATGATGGCGCTATCTTACGCGATAACGGGCGTGGAATGAGAGCCTCATACCGTGGGAAATCACGGAGTTGCTGCATTCCCGATTGTTTTTTGGCAACCGCCGGGTTCATCATCGACGAGTGAGCGGAATAGGGTTGAGCTGTTTGCTGCGGGCGTAGGTCTACGCCTTAAGCAGAGAGAAGAGAACAGAGAGCGAGAAGAGCACAGAGAACGAGGAGAGCGTAATGGTTCGGATGGGCAAGGTTGGCCGCAGGGCGCTGTTGTGGCTTGTCTGCATGATGGGACTATGGAGCCCGTCGCTGTGGGCCGAGGTGAAGGTGATCCCGGTCTTCGAGGCGCAGGCGGCGGTGCAGACCCTCAAGGAGATCTATCCCCAGCTTGGGGTGAGTGCCATGGGTAATCAGCTGGTGCTGAGCGGGACGCCAGCCCAGCTGCAGGAGGCCGAAGCCACGCTGGCGCAGATCAACCAGCCACCGCAAAGCCTGCTTATCGAGTGGCGGGTCGATGGTGCCGCCAGCGGTCAGCAACTGGGGGGCTCAATCAGTCGCGACGAGGCCAAGCGGCAGTGGCTGGTCGATGGCAACGCCCAGCAGTACCAGCGCAGCCAGAACGACAGCTGGCAGGTGCGCGGGCTGTCGGGTCGTCCCGTGTTGCTGCAGATGGGCTCCTATCAGCCGGTCACCTTCTATCAGTGGAACGGGGGCGCCGTGGTGGGGATGATGCCGCTGGTGAACGGCCTCTATGCCACGGCCACCTTGATTGGCGATCGGGTGCAGATTGCGCTGAGCAGCGAACAGGCGAGGCTGGATCAGGGCACCATCAATCGTGGGCAGAGTGCCACCGAGGTGAGCGGGGCCCCGGGCCAGTGGCTGACGGTGGGGGAGCTCTCGACCAGCTCAGCGGATCAGGGAAGCAGCCTCGGCACCCAGCTACAGGGCGGGCGAGGCAGCCAGAGCGAGCGCCAGACCCTGCAGATCCGGGTCACTCGTCAATAGGTGTCAGCCCCGTCAGTGGGGCTGATCTGCGGCATATTCCCGTAGCTGGCGACTGCGCAGCAGATACCAGAGCGCCCAGAGGCTGGCGACCAGCACCAGTGCGGTGGGCCAGCTGAATGACCACTTCTGCAGATTGAGGCTGTGCAACTGCATCAGCAGGCCGCTGACGGCAGAGCAGAGCAGCAGCAGCGGGCTGTGGCGCCGGAGTCTGGCGCGAATGCTCTGGGTCTGCTGATAGGTGCCCCCGCAGGCGAGCAACGCCAGCATGGCGGGTACGTCGGTCAGCAGGCTGATGTAGAGGGTGATCTTGTCCGGATAAAAGAGGGTCAGGATCTCGCTGCCGCTCTCGCGGGTCACTCCCGCCATCAGAAAGAGCCAGACCGAGCGGGTCAGCAACAGGGCGATGGGCCAGAACCAGAGAGGCGGGCGCAACTGGCCGTGATCGTCATATCGGTGTTCGGGGTAGAGGGTCATGGTTGCCCGTTATCCACTTGAATTGAGTGATGAAGGGGATATGGGGCGATGAAGCGCCCTTTGCAAGGCGTTGGGCGTGGCGCAAATTAATCGGGGGGCCATGCCCCCCAATCGGTTTCTTCAGATATCGCAGCGCACCTCGGCGGCGTTACAGCCAGCCTTTGCGCTTGAAGAAGAGGCCGGTGCCGAGCGATGACATCACCATCAGCACCAGTGACATGGGATAACCATACTCCCAGGCGAGCTCCGGCATGCGGCCGAAGTTCATGCCGTAGATACTGGCGATCAGGGTCGGCGGCAGGAAGATCACGGCGGCTACCGAGAAGATCTTGATCACCTTGTTCTGCTCCAGATTGGTCACCCCCATGGAGGCCTCCAGCTGGAAGTTGATCTTGTCGAACAGGAACTGGGTGTGGGGCAACAGGGATTCCACGTCGTGCAGCATCTCGTCGATCCACTTGTTCTGCTCAAGGCTCATGCGCTGGCGCAGGCTGCGTTTGAGGAAACGCAGGGCGCGGCGGGTATCGTGCAGAGAGAGACGGATCTGGCCGTTGGCCTCTTCCTGAGCCATCAACTCTTTCAACATGGGGTTGATCTGATCCGGCTCGAAGATCTGATCGGCGGTGTTTTCCAAGGTCTTGTAACCATCTTCGATAAGGTCGGAGAGGTACTCCACCTTGAGGTTCTGCACCTCCAGCAGGATATCGAGGGCATCCTCCACCTCCAGCCGATCCTGGCGCATATAGTGGCGCAGCAGGCGCACCAGCCCGATGTCATCTTCACGAATGCTGATCAGCAGGTTGTTGCGCAGGGTAAAGGAGACGTGGACACCCTTGGTGTCACGACCGATCCGCTGGGGAAACAGGGAGTGAATGTGCAGACCATCGGTATCCCAGTAAAAACGGGCGGATGCTTCGATGTCGTCGAGCTCTTCCTTGTCGGGGACCTCTTCCAGGAACAGGCCCGTCAACCATTCTCGCTCTGCCGTGTCCGGCTTGTAGGCATCCAGCCAGACCGTGTTGTCAGGTACTATGTCGTCAGGCCCGAGCGTGACTATGTCCAGCACCTTGTTGTTGAGAATGTAGGCGGTGATCATCTGTCCCCCCTTAAAAAGTCATGGGTAATCAGGGATGGTTGCACAGGTCATGCGGCCTTAGATCGCTGCAGAAGGCGATCCCGTGGATAAGCAGATCGGGCCGATGGAAAACCTGAATGCGGCGAACTATACAGGGGCGGGCCGCGCTTGTCAGGGGCTATTCATCAGGGATTCAGCTTGTTTGTTCAAAAAAACAGCGAGGTCGGATCACCTGAGTGGCTATGCGGGGTAGAACCCAGCCTTTGGTTGGGGGAGGGCTAGCTGGGGCTGCTTGTTGCCGCTGCCCCGCTTCATCACATATTCGGATAATTGGGCCCGGAGCCCCCTTGTGGTGGCGTCCAGATAATGTTTTGACTGGGATCTTTAATGTCACAGGTCTTGCAGTGAATACAGTTGGCTGCGTTGATTTGCAGTTTGGCCGCGCCTTCCATTTCCAGCACTTCAAACACCCCGGCCGGGCAGTAGCGTTGGGCGGGTTCGGCCCAGGTGGGCAGATTGACCTCGACCGGAATGCGCTCGTCCTGCAGCTTGAGGTGGCAAGGCTGATCCTCGTCGTGACTGGTGTTGGCCAGATACACAGACGAGAGTTTGTCAAAGCTCAGTCTGCCATCGGGTTTGGGATAATGGATGGGCTCGCAGCGGCTGGCCACGCGCAGCTGACGGTAATCGTGAGCCTTATCGAGCAGTTTGAAGGGCGAGTTTGCGCCAAACAGCCGTTGCTCCAGCAAGTTGAAGGCACCGCCCAACCAGGGACCATAGCGGTGAAGCGCCGCGCCGAAGTTGCGCGCCGCCTTGAGTTCGCGGGCCAGCCAGCTCTGGTGCAGCTCGTCACCATACTGGGCCAGATCCCGGCCCCCTTCATCACCACCTCGCAGCGCCATCGCGACGGTTTTTGCCGCCAGCATCCCCGATTTCATGGCGGTGTGGATCCCCTTGATGCGGGAAAAGTCGAGGGTGCCCGCATCACAACCGATCAGCAGGCCGCCCGGGAAGTGCATGCGGGGCAGGGCGTGCCAGCCCCCCTTGGTGATGGCGCGGGCGCCGTAACTGATGCGTTCACCCCCTTGCAACACGCCGGCGATAAGCGGGTGATGCTTGAGGCGCTGGAATTCGTCAAACGGGCTGAGCCAGGGATTCTGGTAGTTGAGATCGACAATCAGCCCGACTGCCACCTGATCCCCCTCCATGTGATAGAGATAGAAGCCACCGTGGCTATTGCCGCCCCCCTGCTTGCCAAGGGGCCAGCCACTGCCGTGCAGCACCTGTCCCGCTTTGCATTGGCCAGCAGGCAGTTGCCACAGCTCCTTGAAGCCGATGGCATAGTGCTGGGGCTGGGCAGGGCTTGCTAGGTTGAAGTCGGCGATCAGCTGCTTGCCGAGATGACCGCGGGCCCCTTCGGCAAAGAGGGTGTAGCGACCGAGCAGTGCCATGCCGGGCACATAATCTGCTTTCGGATTGCCCGCCCGATCCAGCCCCAGATCGCCGGTGATCACCCCCTTGACCCGGCCCGCTTCCATGATAAGTTCGCTGGCGGTAAATCCCGGGTATATTTCGACTCCCAGTTTTTCCGCCTGTTGGCCAAGCCAGCGGCAAAGGTTGCCGAGGCTGATGATGTGACAGCCCTCATTGTGCATCCGGGGCGGCACCGCCCAGGCGGGGAGTTGCAGGGAACGTTGCTCGCTTTGCAGCAGATGAACCTGATCGTCGCTGACCGGCACGCCGAGCGGCGCTTGCTGCCAGCCATCCGGCAGCAGCTCTTGCAAGGCGACGGGATCAAACAGGGCGCCGGAGAGCAGATGGGCGCCAATTTCCGCCCCTTTCTCCAGCAGACAGACAGAGAGAGTGGCATCCTGCTGTTTCAGGGCGATGGCTGCACTGAGCCCCGCCGGACCGCCGCCGACGATGACGACATCAAATTCCATTGCTTCCCGTTCCATCTTGCCTCTGCGCTCTGGTTGGCCTAGGGTAATGCAGGTAGTTTACGTAAACGTAAAGCAGTTGTAAGCAAAACTGAGCAAGAAAAAGCAAAAAATCAGGGAAGAACGTACTGCAACAAATGCAGAGGCACACTAATGAATTCAATCCAAAGAGACGAGGCATGACCCCATGAAGCTGCTGGTCGCAATCAAACGGGTAGTCGACTACAACGTCAAGATCCGGGTGAAGGGAGACGGCTCCGACGTGGAGCTGGCCAATGTGAAGATGGGGATCAACCCCTTTTGTGAAATTGCGGTGGAGGAGGGGGTCAGGCTGCGGGAAGCCGGGGTTGCCAGCGAACTGGTGGTGGTGACCTTCGGCCCTGACGCTGCCGCCGAGCAACTGCGCCATGGGCTGGCGTTGGGGGCGGATCGGGCGCTGCACTATATAACCGGTGAGAGTGTCACCGATGAGACGCTCACCCCGCTGACTGTCGCCCGCGCCTTGCGCAAGGTGTGTGAGCAGGAGCAGCCGGATCTGGTGCTGCTCGGCAAGCAGTCCATCGATTCAGACAACAATCAGGTGGCACAGATGCTGGCGGCCCTCAATGATTGGCCGCTGGCGACCTGTGCGTCAGCCCTCAAGGTGGAAGCGGGGGAACTGCTGGTGACCCGCGAAATCGACGGTGGCCTCGAGACCCTGGGCATGCCGTTGCCTGCGGTGGTGAGCGCCGATCTGCGTTTGAATGAACCGCGCTTTGCTTCGTTGCCCAACATCATGAAGGCCAAGCGCAAGCCGCTTGATAGCGCCCCGTTCTCGACACTCGCCGTTGAGGTGGCCAACCAGACCCGTTTGCTCGGGGTGATGGCGCCACCAGCCCGCAGCGCCGGGATCAAGGTGGGCTCGGTGGACGAGCTGGTAGACAAACTCAAACACGAAGCGAAGGTGCTGCCATGAGCGTGCTGATCATTGCCGAACATCATCAGGGCCATCTGGCCGACAACGTGGCACAACTGGTGACCGCCGCCGGATCCATCGGCGGTCAGGTTGACCTGCTGTTGCTGGGTCAGGGGCTGACCGAGGCGGGTGAACAGGCGGCAGCCCTCAGCGGTGTCGACAAGGTTCTGCTTGCCGAGCATCCCCTGCTGGCCGACGGGCTGCTGGATGGGGTCGACAAGCTGCTGGCCTGCTGGTGCGAAGGTTACAGCCACTGCCTGATGGCGGCGAGTGCCATGGGCAAGGCGTTGCTGCCACAGGTGGCGGCCCGGCTCGGGGTGGAGATGCTCTCCGAGGTAACGGCTATCGAGAGCAGCGACACCTTCCTGCGCCCCATCTATGCGGGCAATGCCATCGCCAGAGTGACAAGCTCGGCACCCGTCAAGGTGATGACGGTACGGGCCACCGCGTTTGCCAAGGCGGCGACGGGCGGGCTGGCTCTCATCGAGCACTTGGCCGTGCCCGAATTCGCTGGTCGTACCCGGTTGGTCGAGCGCCGCGCGGTGCGCTCCAGCAGACCCGAACTGACCGCCGCTCGGGTGGTTGTCTCCGGTGGCCGGGCTCTGGGCTCCAAGACGCAGTTTGCTTTGATAGAAGCGCTGGCCGACAAGCTGGGCGGCGCGGTGGGGGCATCGCGGGCCGCCGTTGATGCGGGATATGTCGCCAACGATCTGCAAGTGGGACAGACCGGCAAGGTGGTGGCGCCCGAGCTCTATATCGCGGTCGGCATTTCGGGGGCCATCCAGCATCTGGCGGGGATGAAGGAGTCAAAGGTGATCGTGGCCATCAACAAGGACAGCGACGCCCCCATCTTTCAGGTAGCGGACTACGGGCTGGTGGGGGATCTCTTCACTCTGCTGCCGGAGCTCACCGCCAAACTGTAAATTTGTCAGAAATGGCTGAGCTGTGGTCGTTTATGCGCTCTGCCCGCCATTTCTGTGCATGTTCCCTGCAAGCCCTGACCCGTTCAGGGCTTTTTCTCCTGCAAGGGGGATGCAGAGTGACGGTAAAAGGTTGAGCCAGCTCCCAAAAAGCCTTTGATCCGCTGGCTGCTCTTGTGTAAAACCTGACAAGTCATCGATTACTCTCATCCACTCACGGAAAGCGTCATGAGCAAACAGATTTACAACTTCTGCGCCGGCCCCGCCATGCTGCCGGTTGAAGTCATGGAGCGCGCCCAGCGCGAATTTTGTAATTTTCAGGGGCTGGGAGCCTCGGTCATGGAGCTTTCCCATCGCGGCAAGCCCTACATGGCGGTTGCCGAGAAGGCCGAAGCGGATCTGCGCGAGCTGCTGGCGGTGCCGGACAACTACAAGGTGCTCTTCATGCACGGTGGCGGCCGCGGTCAGTTCTCCGCCGTGCCCATGAACCTGCTGGGCGGGGCCAACAAGAAGGCGGACTTCCTGCTGACCGGTGTCTGGTCCCAGAGCGCGGTGGATGAAGCCAAAAAGTATGGCGATATCCAGACCTTCCAGGGGGTTGCCAAGAACGAGCAGGGGATCTCCCACCTGTTGCCGACCCCGGCGTTTCGCGCCGATGCGGCTTATGTTCACTACTGCCCGAACGAAACCATTGACGGCATCGAGATGTTCGACATCCCGGCCACTGGCGAGGTGCCGCTGGTGGCGGATCTCTCCTCCACCATTCTCTCCCGTCCTCTCGATGTGAGCCGCTTTGGCATTATCTATGCCGGTGCCCAGAAAAATATCGGGCCGTCCGGGCTTGCCATCGCCATCGTGCGCGATGATCTGCTGGAGCAGGCGAGAGCCGATGTCCCCTCGATTTTTGACTACAAACTCACTGCCAAGAACGACTCCATGTTCAACACGCCGCCCACCTACGCCTGGTATCTGGCCGGTCTGGTGTTCGAGTGGCTGAAAGAACAGGGTGGCCTCGAGGCGATGGAAGCGCGCAACAAGGAGAAGGCCGACTTCCTCTATGACTATCTCGATCAGTCGAGCTTCTACGGCAATCAGGTTGATGTCAGCTGCCGTTCGCGGATGAACATCCCGTTCCAGCTGAAAAATGCCGAGTTGGACAAGCAGTTCCTGGCAGAATCGGAAGCGGCTGGCCTGCTGGCCCTCAAAGGACACCGCATTGTCGGTGGCATGCGCGCCAGCATCTACAACGCCATGCCGCTGGAGGGAGTGAAGGCTCTGGTGAGCTTTATGGATGGCTTTGCCAAGCGCAACGGCTGAGAAGAGAGCCCCTATGTGTTTGCTGGTGGCCTCTCGTGACAACCAGTGAGCCGCTTCCAGCTATTGCAGTGATTCAAGACGCCGGGGATACCCCGGCGTCTTTTTTTCAACAGAACCAGCGCGCTGGCGTTTGCCGTGCGATTTCCCCTGAAAGTGCCCTTGCCGAGCGGGACGCAGGCTGTTAACGTCCGGACAGGCGTTTATTTTTGAGATAGCACAGGAAGTCTATGAATTCGTTGCGTTTGGAACCCATTTCTCGTGTGGCCGGAGAGGTCAATCTGCCCGGCTCCAAGAGTGTCTCTAACCGTGCGCTGCTGCTGGCGGCGCTGGCTCGTGGCACTACCCGTCTGACCAACCTGCTCGACAGCGATGACATTCGTCATATGCTGGCTGCGCTGACCCAGCTCGGGGTCAAGTACAAGCTCTCCGCCGACAAGACCGAATGTACCGTGCAGGGGCTGGGCCGCAGCTTTGCGGTGAAAGAGCCGGTCAATCTGTTCCTCGGCAACGCCGGTACTGCCATGCGACCGCTCTGCGCCGCGCTATGCCTCGGCTCAGGTGAATATACCCTGGGCGGCGAGCCGCGCATGGAAGAGCGTCCCATCGGCCATCTGGTGGATGCCCTGCGTGAAGCCGGTGCCCATATCCAGTACCTCAAACACGATGGTTATCCGCCGCTGGTGGTGGATGCCAAGGGGCTGTGGGGCGGCGATGTGCACGTCGATGGCTCCGTCTCCAGCCAGTTCCTGACCGCGTTTTTGATGGCTGCGCCGATGGCGGCCGGTGATACCCGGATCCACATCAAGGGGGAGCTGGTCTCCAAGCCTTACATCGACATCACTCTGCACATCATGAAGCAGTTCGGGGTGGTCATCGAGCACGACAACTACAAGCTGTTCTACATCAAGGGCAACCAGACCTACATCAGCCCGGGTGACTTTCTGGTGGAAGGAGATGCCTCCAGCGCCTCCTACTTCCTCGCGGCGGGCGCCATCAAGGGCAAGGTGCGGGTCACCGGTATCGGCAAGCACAGCATTCAGGGCGATATCCATTTCGCCGATGTGCTGGAAAAGATGGGCGCGCGCATCACCTGGGGCGATGATTTCATCGAGGCGGAGCAGGCACCGCTGCACGGAGTGGATATGGACATGAACCATATTCCCGATGCGGCCATGACCATCGCCGTTGCCGCGCTGTTTGCCGAGGGGCCGACCTCCATTCGCAATATCTACAACTGGCGGGTGAAGGAGACCGATCGTCTGCACGCCATGGCGACCGAGCTGCGCAAGCTGGGCGTCGAAGTGGAGGAGGGGCATGACTTTATCACCGTGACCCCGCCGACCCAGCTCAAGCATGCCGAGATCGATACCTACAACGATCACCGTATCGCCATGTGTTTCTCGCTGGTGGCGCTGTCGGATACCCCGGTCACCATCAATGATCCCAAGTGCACCTCGAAGACCTTCCCGGATTACTTCGACAAGCTGGCCAGTATCAGCCAGCGTGGCTGATCACTGACAAACCCGTCATCACCGACGCTTCGGGCCCGCGCTGAGCGGGCCTTTTTGCCTTCCTTATCCGCACTTCCATTTTGCCTAGCATTATTTCAATAACTTGCAAGATCGCCATATAAAATAGTTTTGTGATTGCTGTAATTTCCTATTTACACGTGCGCTGTCGCGGGCTATGTTGAGATTTCCTAATCGCAGTCATCTAGCAGGAAGCCTTGTCATGCAGCATCAAACCGACGACGTTCGTATCAGTGAAATCAAAGAGTTATTACCCCCGGTTGCGGTGCTTGAGAAGTTTCCGGCTACCGAGGTGGCCTCGTCCACCGTTTTTGAATCCCGTCAGGCCATTCACAATATCCTGGCCGGCGAAGATGATCGTCTGCTGGTGGTGATTGGTCCTTGCTCCATCCATGATCCGGTTGCCGCGCTGGAGTATGGCAAGCGCCTCAAGGCGCTGCGCGACGAGCTGAAAGGTCAGCTGGAGATCGTGATGCGGGTCTACTTCGAAAAACCGCGCACCACAGTGGGCTGGAAGGGGCTGATCAACGATCCGTACCTCGATAACAGCTGCAAGATCAACGACGGTCTGCGCATTGGTCGCAAGCTGTTGCTGGATCTCAACGACATGGGACTGCCAACTGCCTCCGAGTTCCTCGACATGATCACCCCGCAATATGTGGCGGATCTGATGAGCTGGGGCGCGATCGGTGCCCGTACCACCGAATCCCAGGTACACCGCGAGCTGGCCTCCGGTCTCTCCTGTCCGGTGGGCTTCAAGAACGGCACTGACGGCACCATCAAGGTCGCCATCGATGCCATCGGGGCTGCCAGTGCGCCGCACCACTTCCTGTCGGTCACCAAGTACGGTCACTCCGCCATCGTGGCGACCCGTGGCAACCCGGATTGTCACATCATTCTGCGTGGTGGTCGTGAGCCGAACTACAGCGCCGCCCATGTCAGCGAAGTTGTGAAGGGGCTGGAGAAGGCCGGTCTGCCGCAGAAGGTGATGATCGACTTTAGTCATGCCAACAGCAGCAAGCAATTCAAGAACCAGATGGTGGTGGCCGAGGATGTGGCTGGCCAACTGCGTGCCGGCAGCAAGGCGGTGTTTGGTGTGATGGTGGAGAGCCATCTGGTGGAAGGGCGTCAGGATCTGGTGGAAGGGTGTGAACTCACTGTCGGTCAGAGCATCACCGATGCCTGCATCGGTTGGGCTGATACCGAAGTGTTGCTGCGCAACCTGGCGGATGCCGTTGCAACCCGTAACGCCCGCTAAAACCATCCCGGCGGCGCTGTTAATCGTCAACGCGCCGCTGGAACAGCAACGATGCCATTCGGCCAAATCGAATCCATAAAGCAAAAGCGCGACCCTCGGGTCGCGCTTTTTCGTTGGTGAAGTGGATTACCAACGGTAGGTTTTCAGCAGTGCCTCCAGTTTCTGGCACTGCTCCACCAGCTGGATGCTGGCGAGGTTGGCGGCGTGCGCCTGACCCAGGGTGTCGTTGGAGGTGTTGCGAATATCGCTCACCGAGCTGTCTACCTCATGGCAGACCCTATCCTGCTCTTCGGCCGACTGGGCCATCTGGGCGTTGAGGTCGTTGATACGGGCGATGCGCTCGATGATATTCTGCATGGCTGCCAGGGTCGCTTCGGTCTTGCTGATGCTCTCATCGGCTTTGCTTTTTGCATCCCCGATCACCGTAACAGCGCTCTGGGCCTCATTTTGCAGGGCGGCGATCATCTGGGAGATCTCTTCGCTGGCGGCGCGGCTGCGGTTGGAGAGGGCCCGCACTTCATCGGCCACCACCGCAAAGCCACGGCCTTGCTCACCTGCCCGGGCCGCTTCAATGGCAGCGTTGAGGGCCAGCAGGTTGGTCTGATCGGCAATCCCCTTGATCACCTCGAGCACACCGTCAACCGCAAGGCAGCGGCTGTCGAGTTGCTGGATCACCTGATCCACCCGATCGATCTCTGCCGACATCTCGCCCATATCGGTGATGGAGTGCTGGGCGAGACGACTGGTGTCAGCGGCATCCTGATTGGTGAGAGCGGAGAGCTCGGCGCTGTGGCGGGCATGTTCGCGCACTTCATGAGAGCTGGCGGCCAGCTCGCTGACGGCGGCGGCAACCTGGGTGGTCATCCCCTCTTGCTGGCGGGCCGAGTTTTCGGTCTGGGTCGCCACCTGACGGATCTGGTTCGACTCCTGATAGAGCTGGTGGGTCGCCCCTTCCACCTCCTGCAGGCTGTGGCGGAATCCCTGCACCATGTCATTGACGGCGCGGGTCATCTGGCCCAGTTCATCCCGGCTGTGATTGACCAGGGGGAGGGCGAGGTCGCGCTCTTTGGCCATCCGGATCATGGTGAGTTGCAGCTGGCGCAGAGGGTGTTTCACGTAGCGTTGTAATACCCACCAGAGCAAGCCGAAGCCGAGGCTGAAGACGGCGGCCAGGCTGCCGCTCAGGATCAGGTTGTTGTGGCGGATCTCGCCGAAGGTGTGGCTGAGGTCATAACTGATCCGCACAGCCCCCATCACGGTCCCCTCATTGACCTGATGACAGGTGAGGCACTGGGTGCCGCGATACTCCTTGTAGGCTTTGAACGGTTTGATCAGGGTGAGCCGGTTGCCCTGCTGCTCCAGAATGGCTTCGCCCTGATTGATGGCACGCTCATCGAGGGGATCCTGCACTTTCTGATCCGGATGACCCGGGCCAAACAGGTTGCTGACGGCCGGCGCGCGCACCAGACGGGCCTCAACGATGCCCGCTTCACTCTTGAGTTTGGTCTGCACTATCTGCCGGTTGGCCATGCCACCTGTCATCATCAGCACGTTCACCTGATCCATATAGGTGTTGGCCATGCTCTCAACTTTCTCCTCTGCCAGCCGGATGGCGAGATCCCGTTGCAGCCAAGCGGAGAGTTCGAAGCAGAGGCCAAAGGTAGTGCTGATGACCAGCGCAAGAGGGAGGAATATTTTCCAGTTCAAGGAGAGGTTATGCATTTTGGGCAAGTTCCATGCGCTTGGTGTTGTTATGTGATCCCGTATCATCTTGATCGTAGACGAAGAAACGGCGGGAGATGGTTCTCTATCGGCACACGATAACCACTCTTGAGTAAATAATCTGTTAAGCAGATCGGTAATGCAGGTTGCCAAAATGCCTTTCGGGAGGGGGGCTGCTCCTCGGGTTGATCCAGAACAAATTGCCAGTAACGATAATCGTTATCATTGTCATTATTTGCTGATAATAGTGACCATCATGAATCTGACCCCTTCCATGACCGGTATTGCCACGCCGGATCCCCTCAAATTTGCTTTTAGCGCCAAGACCTCGGCTCACGCCAGTCGGGGAGGGATGCGCCCCTTCCCGTTGGATGAGGCTGGCTGGCAGAGCTGGTGGCAGCGAGAGAGTGAAGCTGAGGAGCGCGCCCTCTACATCCATATTCCGTTTTGCCGAAAGCGCTGCAGCTTCTGCAATTTCTTTGAAAATGGCGCCAATCCGGCGCGGATAAACCGCTATGTCAACGCCCTCTGCGCCTCCCTTGCGCAGGCGGCTGACACCCCGCTGGCGCAGAGCATGCCATTTTCAGCCGTCTATGTGGGGGGCGGTACGCCGACCGACATGAGCGCCGACGAGCTGGCCATGCTGGCCGCCGTGATCCGCCGTTTTCCGCTGGCGGCGGATGCCGAGGTGACGCTGGAGGGACGCCTCAACGGCTTTAATGATGAGAAATGGCAGGTGGCGTTGGCGGGGGGCTTCAACCGCTTCTCGTTCGGGGTACAGAGCTTTGATACCCGGGTGCGTCAGCAGGCGGCCCGTTTCGATGACAGGGAGACGCTGCTGACCCGTCTGGGTGAGCTGACCCGGGATGATGCGGCTGTGATCGTGGCGGATCTTATCTTTGGTCTGCCCGGTCAGGATGATGCCGTGTGGCAGCAGGATATCCGCGATGTGATGGCGAGCGGTGTACACGGGGTCGATCTCTACCAGCTCATCGCCATGCAGGGCACCAATCTGGAGCGAGCGCAGGAGAAGGGCACCCTGGATTGGCTCGCCGATGGCCAGCAGCGGGCGGCCATGTATGCCTATGGCGGGGCGCAACTGGAAGCTCACGGCTGGGAGCGTCTCTCTTGCAGCCACTGGCGGCGCAGCCCGGCCGAGCAGAGTCGTTATAACCAGATGGCCAAGCGCGGTGCGGAGATCCTCCCCTTTGGCGCCGGTGCTGGGGGCAGCATTCTTGGCCACGGCTTGATGTATGGACGGGATCTGGCCCCCTGGCATGACGCGCTGGCCAGTGGCAAGCGGGCGCCCGGGATGGTGATGGGACGCAATCCCAATGCAAGGATGGACGGTCTGCTGCGTGGCGCCCTCGACAGCGGTGTGCTGGCGCTGGATCGTCTGCCAGCGCCTTTGCTGACCCATCTGATGCCGCTTTTTGCCGCCTGGCAGCAGCACGGGCTGGCTGAGGTCGAGAATGCACGGTTGCAACTCACCCTCGCCGGACGCTTCTGGAACGTCAATATGCAGGCTGGCTTGTTCGAGTTCTTGCAGCTCAATCCGCTCGATGGTTCAGCGTCGCCCAGCCATGGTACCGCCGCGGTGCGCCATTCGCTGGTTTGAGCCCGAGCGGAGCATTTGCACGACTCAGTGCGATCCATAACGAAAGAGGGAGCCTTGCAGGCTCCCTCTTTTGGCTTGGCAGTTAGCGTCGCGCGAGCTTACTCGTCGCTGCTCTCCTGATAGCTGTCGCGCATTGCTTTGGGCAAGCGGCGCATCGGCGCAAAGCCGATATCCTCACCCACTACTTCCCGCTTGCGGGACTTGTTTTGAGGAGACTGGGCGGGATTTTTGCTGGCGTCACCCTTGGCTTTGCCCTTACCCGCGGCTGGCTTGCCCTTGGCATTGCTGCTCTTGGCGTTGGCATGACCGCGAGCCCGAGGCGGGTTCTGCACCGGCTTGCTGCCCGGCAGAGTCTGGCGACTCGGCTTGCCGCTTGGCTCATACCCTTCCAGGATCTCCACGGACAGGGATTGGCCGATCAGTGCTTCGATCGCCTTGAGCTGACCCAGCTCGTCCTGGCTGACCAGCGAGATGGCCTCGCCGCCACGACCGGCGCGGCCGGTACGGCCGATACGGTGGATGTAATCTTCCGCCATCTGGGGCAGTTCAAAGTTGATCACATAGGGCAGTTGATCGATATCGAGACCGCGGGCGGCGATATCGGTCGCTACCAGCACCCGCACCTCGCCACTGCGAAAATCGGCCAGCGCCCGGTTGCGGGCACCCTGGCTCTTGTCACCGTGGATCGCCACGGTATTGAGACCATCTTTTTGCATCTGCTGGGCGAGGCGGTCGGCGATCTGCTTGGTGCGAACAAACACCAGCACCCGCTGCCAGTTGCCACGGCCAATCATATGGGAGAGCAGCTCGCGGCGGCGTTCCCGATCCACCTGAATGATGCGCTGGGTCACCTGCTCGGCGGCAGTATTGCTGGGGTCCACCTCGATGAGTGTAGGGTCGTTCAGCAGATCATCCGCCAGCGCCTTGATGTCGTTTGAGAAGGTGGCAGAGAAGAGCAGGGTTTGCCGCTCTGCAGGCAGCGCCTTCATGATGCGGCGGATGTCGACGATAAAGCCCATGTCGAGCATGCGATCCGCTTCATCCAGCACCAGCACTTCCAGCTGGCTCAGGGTCAGGGCGCCCTGGGTCAGCAGATCCAGCAGACGGCCCGGGGTGGCGACCAGAATGTCCACCCCCAGCTTGATGGCGTCCAGATTGGGCTTGATGCTGACACCGCCATAGGCGATCAGAGTCTTGAACGGCAGGTGGTGGGCATACTTGATGATGCTCTCGCCCACCTGTGCCGCCAGTTCGCGGGTCGGGGTCAGTACCAGTGCGCGTACCTGACGACGGCCACGACCATGGTTGGCCAGCAGACGCTGCAACATCGGCAGGGTGAAACCGGCCGTTTTGCCTGTGCCTGTCTGAGCGCCGCCGAGCACATCCTGACCGGCCAGAATGGCCGGAATCGCTTGCTGCTGGATGGGGGTTGGCTGTTCGTAACCCAGCTCCTTGACGGCCCGCAGAATATGCGGAGACAGACCCAGTTCGTTGAATGACATGTTCGAGAGAAACTCCTGAGATGAGCCTTTGGCTCAACGGGCAGCCAGCGTGTTGGGGCCAGCCACGATATGGAAAAGATAGTGGGGCCGTAATATAGCAAAAGAGCGGCCGCTGCGCAGTAGCTGTCGCACCGGCCGCCACACAATCGTTCAACGCCGTGGCGTAAAACGGTGCGGGAGCATCAGAGCATCTCGCGGATCTGCTCGGCCAGACTCTCCGGTTTGGCCTGGGGGGCGAAACGCTCTACCACATTGCCATCGCGGTCGATCAGGAACTTGGTGAAGTTCCATTTGACGTTTTCCAGCCCAAGAAATCCCGGTTTCTGTTGCTTGAGCCACTGGTAGAAGGGGTGGGCATGCTCACCGTTGACATCGCACTTGGCCATGATGGGGAAGGTGACCGGATAGTCGAGGGAGCAGAAGCGGGCGATTTCGTCCGCATCCCCCGGCTCCTGATGGCCAAACTGGTTGCAGGGGAAGCCCAAAATCACCAGCCCCTTGGGGCCGAGCTCCCGATAGAGCGTTTCCAGCCCTTCATATTGGGGAGTAAAGCCGCAGCGACTGGCCACATTGACCACCAGCACCACCTTGCCCGCCAGTTGAGCCAGCGGGTAGGGGGTACCATCCAGTCGTTGCAAAGTGAGATCGGGCAGAGGCATGAGAAGATCCTTTCGTGGGTGATGCGCGGGTTGTGCCGTGAGTGGTTCGGTCGGTGACAGAGACAAGCGCCGGATGAACAGCAACATGGCGATGCGGATACGGTATCGGCTGGCTCTTGGCACCGCAAGGAGGCCGCGGCGCCTCCTCGTCCCGATTGCAAGGGCCATCACAGTTTCGACAGCCAATACGCTCTTTGGCAGGGCGGGATCACAACTGGCGACAAAAATGCGGGGCGGTGGGCAGCAACTCGCGTATTGATGTTGGGACTTCTCAAGAGAAGCAAACCGGTTTGTGACTTTGCCGGTAAGTCGCTACAAAGCGCCCTCTTTCCACTCATTGTGAGCCAATCTTGGACTATCAAGCTGCCATGGATGCCATTTACACCCGGGGATGGGTGATAGTGGATGATTTTTTGACCGCCGCCGAGGTGGATGCCCTCAAAGCCTGTTTGCCAAGCGAATGGCAACCGGCCGGGATCGGCCGTGACGCCCTGCATCAGGGCAATCCCGATATTCGCCGTGACCAGATCCACTGGCTGGAGCCCTCCCTCGGTGCGCCGGTGGCTGACTACCTCGCCCGGATGGAGTCCCTGCGTCTTGCCGCCAACCGGATGCTGATGCTGGGATTGTTCGACTACGAGGCCCACTTCGCCCGCTATCGCAGCGGGGATTTTTACGCCACCCATAGGGATGCCTTTGCCGGTCGCTCCAACCGCCGCCTTACCACCGTGTTTTACCTAAACAACGACTGGCTGCCCGAAGCGGGTGGAGTGCTGCGCATGTATGACGACCAGGAGCAGTTTCTGATGGATGTCAGCCCAAAGGGGGGACGGCTGGTCATGTTTCTCTCCGAGGAGTTTCCCCACGAGGTGCTGCCTGCCAATCAGGAGCGCTACAGCATTGCCGGCTGGTTTCGGGTCAATGGCAACGGCATGGGAAGGGTCGATCCCCCGCGCTGAGGGGCAATGTGTCCCGATTTTGACACAGGGGAGACTTTTCACTGCAAGAAGTGGGGTCATGGGTCTCCCATCAGCTGACAAGGGTTGATCTCCCTTGCTACACTGGCGCGCACTTATGTTCGTATCTGGCTTCGTCCGGTTTTTATGGTGGTTGGCTTATCAAATGGTCATGACGAGGCCGCTTTTCCCAAGGGATCACATCTAATGAAGAACATGCATGTCTTGCTGCTGTGCGGCGGCGGTGGCTCCGAGCACGAGGTTTCTCTGCGCAGCGCCAATTTCCTCGAGCAACAACTGGGCCTTCTGCCCGGTGTCGAAGTGACCCGCGTCGAGATGTTCGCCGATCGCTGGCTCAGTGCCGATGGCCGCGAGTGCAAGCTGGGGCTCGACAAGCTGCTTTCGTTTGACAGCGTGGCCCGTCCGGTGGATTACGTGGTGCCCTGCATCCACGGCTACCCGGGTGAGACCGGCGATCTGCAATCCTTCCTCGAACTGGCCGGATTGCCTTATCTCGGTTGCGATGCCGAGGCGAGCAAGATCTGCTTCAACAAGATCAGCACCAAGTTGTGGCTCTCCGCCATCGGCATTCCCAACACCCCGTACCTGTTCCTGACCGAGCAAAATGAGGCGGCGCTGGCCGAGGCCAAAGCCGCGCTGGCCAAGTGGGGCAAGGTCTTTATCAAGGCCGCCTCCCAGGGCTCTTCCGTTGGCTGCTACTCCGCCAGCAACGAAGCTGACCTGGTGAAGGGCATTGCCGATGCTTTCGGTTACTCCGAGCAGGTACTGATTGAGAAGGCGGTCAAGCCGCGCGAGCTGGAAGTGGCGGTTTACCAGTATGGTGACGAGCTGGTGGCGACTTATCCGGGCGAGATCTGCGTGCCGCAGGACAAGTTCTACACCTATGAAGAGAAGTACAGTAGCGCCAGCCATACCGAGACGGCACTGCGTGCCGAGGGGCTGACCCAGGCGCAGGCCGATGCGATCCACGAGTATGCCCTCAAGGCGTTCCGTCAGCTGAAACTGACCCATCTCTCGCGCATCGACTTCTTCCTGACCGAGGAGGGGGAGATCTTGCTGAATGAAATCAACACCTTCCCGGGCATGACCTCCATCTCCATGTTCCCGAAACTGCTGGAGCATCACGGTCACCGCTTCGCCGACTACCTTGAGCAGATCCTGCGCAAGGCCAGCTAAGTGCGCTCTCCCGCTCGCGGGATGAAGCAGGACCCAATAAAAAAATCCCCGCCAATCGGCGGGGATTTTTTTATGCCTTTATCAAGCGGGGCAGGCCAGCTTGAAGGGATAAACAGGCGGGGAGGGGATGACCCTTCCCCGCCTGTTGCTACCAGTGCGTTAGCCGCGAGCCACCCGAAAGCGTACGCTGCGGGAGTGGCACGGCGCCAGCTCGCCAAATTCGCCAGCGGCCAGTTCAAGGGGCAGGGGCTGCTCGTCCATCCGCACCGCTTGCCAGTCGTTCAGGGCGTGTTCGCAGCTCACTTTGCCACCCTCCAGTACCACCTGCTCGCTCGGGTTGTAGACCCGGATCACCAGCGCCTCTTCATCCTCTGCCTTTTTCAGGGCGCTCAGCACCGGACCGGAGGGGTCCATGGTGAGCAGGCTGAAGTGGAGCGGGGTGGTGAAGCTTGCCTTGTTGAGCTTCATGGCATCGAACGGGATCTTGTTGTAGCAGCGCACCGGGGTGAGGTAGCTGCGCGCCGCCTGCATCACGTTGGCGCTGATGTGATCGCCAGCAAACGCCAGCAGGCTGAAACGGCAGCTGAGTTTGCCACGCACCTGGGAGTCCGGGGTGGGCAGCTTGATGCCGGAGGGGCGACCCGGGCGTAGCAGCAGCTCCTCTTTACCGAGTACGCCGACCCCGCGCAGCAGGGTGAGCGCCAGGGTGTCGCACTGCTCACCGATCACTTCAAACTCGCGCAGACCGTCGCTCAGCACCGCCAGCCCCTGCTTGCCATCTTGCAGGGCGACGAAGTTCATCAGCTGCCAGACCGGAACGGGTGCCTCTTTCCACCCCTCCGCTTCCCAGTTCGCCATGGCGCTGTCGCGGGTGGGGCGGGTGATGCAGCCAAACTGGTTGTCAGAGACCACAGTGTCGCTCGGGAAGGGGGTGGGGATCAGCACCCGCACCCGGTGATCATCGGCCTGATTGTCGAGCTCCAACTCGATGTCGATGCGTGGGCTCTGGTGCGCCAGGGTGATGCGGCAGGTGACATCAAGGTGGCCGCTGCACTGGCGGTTGGCCCGCTCGGCGAGGTTGGCAGGCAGAGCCATGCGCAGTTTGAGGGTCGCAATGCTTTGCCACGCCTGATGGGTAACCTCGCGAGTCACCGCAAACTCGGTGGAGTAGCGCAGCCACTCATCCCGAGATGGCGAGTAGTCATACTCGTCGCCATCATCAGAACCCTCTTCCAGCGTGAGCACCTGATCGAACGTGGTGCCGCGCAGCTTGTCCAGGATCTGCAAGGTGCCGTTGTCATTGAGGACGATGCGGTAAAAATCGTTCTCTAGCAGCTCGCCGCTGGCCGTCACCGGTTGCTCCACTCCCGGCTGATTGCCCTCGATATGGAGAGTGCAGTAGCCCATGGCCGGCAGCGGATGGCAGAGCTGGATGTCGTACTCCATAAAGGGGTCGTAGTTGCCGTAGTGCACGATCTGTCTGTCCACCAGACCCGGGTCAATCTCGCGTCTGGCACGGATGAAGTAGGGGACCGGCTGGCCCGCTTCATCGCGCAGGGCAAAGGATTGGGCGCGAATGCGGATGCTGGTGTTGATCACCTCCTGACGGGGGAAAGGCATCAGGTTGAACAGGCAGAGTTTGTCGGCCACCTGCATGCTGTCTTCACAGAGCGCCACCGGCATGTTGTCGACAATCTTGCGCATGGAGAAGCGGATCAGGTTCTCGGCCATGTCGTCGGCCAGAATGAAGCGGGTCATCACCTCCTGATGCACCTTGTCGCTACAGCAGCAGCCGATGCTGTCATGGGCGTGGTTCTTCATGATCTCCTTCCACATCTTCTCCAACAGCCCGTGGTGGTACTCGAAGCCGAGCGCCCAGGCGATGCTCGCCAGCGGTTCTAGGATGTTGACGATCTTGTTCTCGATGGCGGCGTGGGCCAGCTTGATGTCCATCCGGGTGGAGGAGATGGTGCGGTGTACCCGCATGTATTTGCCGTCGTTGAACTCCCCCTTGAGGGTGGCCAGTTGGTCGCGGCACGCCTCGATGCGCTCGAAGACCTGCTCGAAGCGGCTCATGTGGAATTCACGCTGGGGGTAGATCTCGCGCAGCTTGTCGATGATGGCGAAGATGTTCTGTTGCAGCGGCATCTGATCGTGGCCGTTGGGCAGCAGGATATCCTGAGTGACCGAGGCCTTCTCCAGCACCTCGAAGTAGGATTCGAGCCGCTTGCTCAGGCCAGCCTCATCTTCCGGCAGGTACTTGCCGATGGCGTAGCCAAGCGGAAGCACCTGGGCGGTCACCTCGCTGCCATCGTTGCTCTGCCAGAGGAACTCGGTCTTGTCGGTGCCGTGGCGCTCGGAGCAACCGCGCCAGAACATGGCTCGATCGATCCCGAAGCCGTTGAAGATGTGGGGCAGCTGGGAGGACATGCCGAACGAGTCGGGCAGGTAACCGATCTTCATCGGCTCGCCAAGGCTGAGGCAGTCGCGCATCCCGTAGAGCAGGTTGCGCAGGATGGACTCGCCGCTCACCTGCATGGTGTCGGTCTGGGTGTACCAGGGGCCGATGATCAGCTTGCCCGCTTCCACCAGCGCCTTCACCCGGGCCTTGTTCTCGGGCTGGATGGCAAAGTAATCCTCCAGCACCGCGGTCTGGCCGTCCAGCACATAGAACTTATAGTCGGGGTCGGATTCAAGACGCGCCAGGATCTCCGCCATGTTGTTGACCAGCAGAATGCGGGACTCCTCGGTGGTGAAGTACCACTCCCGATCCCAGTGCATGTGCGGCGTGATGTGAACTCGTGAAACTGTCATGACAATGATCCTTTGCTGACGCACGGCGGCCCTTGCCTGCCGTGCGGAAAAATAGTCTGTTGAAAAACCGTTTGTGAGGATGAGCCTTACTCTGCGGCGACCACCTGATAGGTGCCGCGCTGCATGGCGTGACGGCGCCAGCCGATCAGCACCACAGTGGAGATAAGGGTGCCCACCAGCGCCGCACCGAGCCAGACGGCGGCAGCCATCAGGGCACCGTGGCCGCCATCGTGGAGCAGGAACAGGGAGAAGATGCCGGCCCCCGGGGTGGAGAGACCAATCCCCATGGCTCCCACCATGGCGCCGGTGACCACCGAGCCTGCGAGGAAGGAGCCGATCACCCGGATCGGATCTTCGATGGCCATCGGAATGGCGCCCTCGGTGATCCCCGCCAGCCCCAGTAGCCAGGTCGACTTGCCGGTCTCGATCTCGAAGGTCTGGAACAGGCGCGGCGCCAGCAGGGTGGAGGCGGTGACGGTAAAGGCCGAGACCATCTTGACCGCGCCGAAGATGGCGTAGGGGCCGTAGACCCCGTTGGCCATGGCGCCGAGGCAGAAGGCGTAGGCCGCCTTGTTGACCGGGCCACCCAAGTCAAACGAGCACATAAAGCCGAGCAGGGCGCCCAGTACCAGCGCATTGGTGCCGGAGAGGCCGTTGAGCCACTCGGTGAGGCTGTTGTTGAGCCAGGCTACCGGCTGGCCGATGACAAACAGCATCAGGCTGCCCGCCACCAGAGTGCCGATCACCGGATAGAGGTAAAAGGTGAGAAAGCCGTTGAAGTTGGGGCTAAGGCGCACATGCTGTTTGACCCAGCGCATCAGGTAACCGGCGATAAGACCGCCGACCACGCCGCCGAGAAAACCGGAGCCAATCATGTTGGCGGCCAGTCCCGCCGCAAAGCCCGGGCCCAGCGCCGGTTTGTCTGCCAGCGAATAGGCGGTATAGGCCGCCAGCACCGGCACCATCAGGGTGCCCAGCATGCCACCGCCCAGCTTGCGATACATCCAGAGCCAGGAGTTCTCGGTATCAAACAGATGCTGCAGGCCGAACATCTGGGCCAGCAGCACAGAGACGGCGAGCACGGTACCGCCCGCCACGATCAGCGGCACGGCAAAGGAGATACCGCTCAGCAGCGCCTGCTTGAGCTCGGTCTTGAGGCCCACCTTCTTGCCGGTTGGCGCGTCGCTCTGGTTGGGGTTGGGCGTCGGGGCGGTGCGACCGGCCTTGGCCGCTTCCAGCGCCTCATTCAGGATCCGCTCGGCATGGCGGATGGGCTCGGCCACCGGTGTCTCGATCCGGGGGATACCGGCAAAACGCTCCTGCTCCTTGATGGCCACCTCGGCGGCGAAGATGCATGCTACTGCAGCATCGAGCGCCTCTTGCGGCAGGCGATCCTCGATGCCGTTGGCACCCTGCTTTTCGACCAGTACCCGAATGCCCAGCTTGCGCCCCGCTTTTTCCAGATACTCGGCGGCCATATAGGTGTGGGCGATCCCCGCCGGACAGGCGGTGACACAGACCACAGGGGGTTTATTTGTATCTAAGTTGTCTTCTTTTGCTGGTTGCTTGCCGCTATCCCCTTCACCATCTAGCAGCGCCATCAGTTGCTCGGCACTTTTGGCTGCCAGCACCGCCTCGCGGGTATCGTCATCCACCAGGGCGGTGGTGAGGGTGGTGAGCAGCTGCATATGGGTGGAGCCTGCCTGATCGGTCGGGATCGCCAGCATGAAGATCAGGTTGACCGGCTCGGGGCCGTCGATCCCCTCCCAGCCCAGCTCCTCGCTCAGGGTAGCGACGGCAAAGGCCGCTTCGCGCACCGCATCGCACTTGCCGTGGGGCACTGCCAGCCCTTCGCCAAGGGCGGTGGGGCCCTGCGCCTCGCGGGCCATGACCGCAGCCAGAAAGGCAGCCTTGTCGTGCAGCTTGCCGGCCTGATCGAGCCGATCAGCCAGGGCATGAATGGCCGCATCCCGATCGGCAAACCGGGTTTGCAACGTGATGAGATGGGGGCCGGTAAGACTGGTCAGATTCATGATGATCCTCTGTCAGGTTGGCTTGCCAGCAAGCCGTCATGGTGAAAGTGACAGCGATGCTAACAAACCGGTCGACTGATTTTTGTGAGTGGTATCATACAATTCATTATTTGTATTGTTTTTGTATTGTTTGTTTGGGGTGATTTGTTAGGTCAAATGAGGCTGAGCCGTTTTGTCTGCCGGGCAACTGGGGTAGAATGGCGCCTCTTCCATTTATCATGGCGCAGAGCCGACGAGGTGGCCTTTCGTGTCGAAAAAACCCATGTATCGCCAGATAGCCGACACCATCCAGCAGTGGATTGCGCAAGGGGAGCTGGCTCCCGGCGATGCCCTGCCCACCGAAGCCGAGCTGCGCGAGCAGTTCGGGGTGAGCCGGGTGACGGTGCGTCAGGCCCTCAAGCAGCTGACCGAACTCAACGTCATCGAGAGCATTCAGGGCAGCGGCAGCTATGTGCGGCAGGAGAAGGTGAACTATGACATCTATCAGCTCACCAGCCTCTACGAGAAGGTGACCGATCCGGCGGCCGAGACTCACAGCGACATTCTTGCCTTCGAGGTGATCAAGGCGAGCCGCGAGCTGGCCGAGCGGCTCAATCTGCTGGAAGGGGCGCTGGTCTACTACGTCAAGCGGGTGCGCTTTATTCGCCAGATCGCGGTAACGCTGGAGGAGACCTGGATGCCGCTCGCTCTCTTCCCCGATCTCAGCTATGCGGTGATGCAGGGCTCGAAGTACCACTACATCGAAGAGGTCAAGCAGCTGGTGATCGACCGCAGCGAGCAGGAGATCATTCCGGTGCTCCCCTCGGCGCAGGTGGTGGAGGCGCTCGGTATCGATCCCGCCAAACCCATTATCGAGAAGGTCTCCCGCGGCTTCTTGCAAGATGGCACAGTGTTCGAGTTCAGTCGCAACTTCTTCAAGAGCGATGATTACAAGTTCACTCTGGTCGCCCGCCGCGCCAAGGGGTGAGCGGTCGCCAGCACCCGAGATAAAAAAGGCCGCCACCCTGTATGCGGTGGTGGCCTTTGTTTTTGGCAGATTGCCGGGCTGAATGGCAGATTGGCTGGTGGTTTGATGCAGCCGTTCTACTGCGCTGAGTCGTTGATAACTCCCTCGACCCGTACCTGCAGGCTCCCTTGCGCCAGGGTGGTGATGAGCTGATCGCCACTGTTGACCTGATCGGCGCGGCTAATGACCTCGCCACGCGCAGTGCGGGTGATGGAGTAGCCGCGACCCAGAGTGGCGAGCGGGCTCACCCCGTCGAGGCGGGCGGTGAGCATGGCGAGGCGGTGGCTCGCCAGATCCTGGCGTTTGGCAATCAGGGCATAGAGCCGCTCCTCGGCCAGCTGGTGGCGGCGCTTGCCAGCTGCCAGCAAGCGCTCCGGGCTCTTGCCCTGCAGGCGCAGCTCAAGGTTGGTGAGGCGCCGCTCTCCCTGATGCAGCCGCTGGCGCAATAGCTGTTGCAAACGGGTGGAAAGCTCGTCGAGGCGCTGGGATTGTTGCTCCAGCCGCCGCTTCGGATCCTGATGGTCGAGCCGCTTTTGCAGCAGGATGAAATCGTGGCGGGCGGCGGTCTGCTGGCGACTCATCGCCTGCAGCAGTCGCTGCTTGAGGTGGGCGAGGCGCTGGATGCGGACCTGATTGTCTGGCGCCACCAGCTCGGCGGCGGCCGACGGGGTAGGGGCGCGCAAGTCGGCGGCAAAGTCGCTGATGGTGACATCCACCTCGTGGCCCACTGCGCTCACCACAGGTATGGCGGAGTGGGCAATGGCGCGCGCCACCGCCTCTTCGTTAAAGCACCAGAGATCTTCAAGCGACCCGCCGCCACGGCCGACGATCAGCACATCCACCTCGGCGCGCTGGTTCGCTTTGACGATCGCCGCGACGATCTGGCTGATGGCGGCGCTCCCCTGTACCTGAGTCGGGTAGATAAAGACCGGTAGATCCGGCGCGCGCCGTTTGAGCACCGTCAGCATATCGTGCAAAGCCGCGCCGGTGGCGGAGGTGATAAGGCCCACCGCCCGCGGTTCACGGGGCAGCGGCCGCTTGCGGCTTTCGTCAAACAGCCCCTCGGCGCCGAGGCGGCGCTTGAGCTCTTCAAAACGCAGGGCCAACACGCCGTCGCCAGCGGGCTGCATCGACTCGATGATCAGCTGGTAGTCGCCGCGCGGCTCATAGAGGGAGACTCGCGCCTGCACCAGTACCTGCATGCCATCCTGCGGGCGAAACGCCACCCGCCGGTTGTTGCCCTTGAACATGGCGCAGCGCACCTGCGCCGACATGTCCTTGAGGGAGAAGTACCAGTGGCCGGAGCTGGGCATCGCCAGATTGGAGAGCTCGCCGGTCAGCCACACCAGCCCCAGATCCTGCTCCAGGATCATGCGCACGGCGCTGTTGAGGCGGGTGACGGTAAAGACCTGCTGCTCGCGGCCGTTCGCCGCACTGGATGGGGTAAATCGGTTCAAAGGCGTACCTGTGGTCTGCTCCGGCGGGGCCGGGATAAAACGATGGCCGCTATCTTAACCCGAAACAGGGGGAGGGCGTTAAGCAGGAGGCGCCAGCAGCAGAAAAGCAAGATTGGAAACGCTGCCGTTTATCCGGGCAGGCAGTATGGCTCCCGACAAAGCCCTCGCGCTTGCCCGCATCGGGCCAAGTTACGGCTTGTCTCGATGCTGTTGATATCTCAGGTGCTGCTGATGTTCACGGCGCCACCATCTTGACCAGCGTTCACTCGCCCCCTGTTTGGAGTAGCTTATGAATCCCTCAGCCCGCTTAAGTTTGACGACCCGTTTGCTGCACTGGTCGGTTGCCTTGCTGATGATTGGCCTGACCCTTGTGGGCTATCTGATGGTGAAATTTGAAATATGGGATCTCTATGCGCTGCATAAATCTCTGGGGGTGATTGCACTGATCTTGATCCTGCCCCGCGCCATTCTCCGCCTTGTTAAAGGGTGGCCTGAGCCTGTGCGTCAATATCCTGTTTACGAGGCATTGGCAGCCAGGGCGATCCACTGGGGTTTGCTGATTTCAACGCTGCTTATTCCGGTGTCCGGTCTCTGTTATTCCGCAGCGGCTGGCCGAGGTGTCGCGATATTTGGCTGGTCTATTATCCCGATGAATCCAGATATCCATGATCCGGCCAATGTGATTCCATTTAGTGAATCCGTTCGGGATATTGCTCACACAGTCCATATATATTTGCCATATATCATGCTGGCATTTTTGCTGGTGCACATTGTCGGGGCGTTGAAACATCATCTGCTGGATAAAGATAATACCTTGCTGCGGATGGTGGGGCAAAAATAATAAAGAGAGGCAACCCTTGTTGTGCCAGAAAATATATATTGGCAGCGGGCGAAATTTATTATCCAGACCGAGCAAAGGAGATTGAGAGGAGAATGATACCGGTGCGAGTGGTCGCCGCGAGGGCAAGAGACAATACAAGGACACAAAACAAGGGGAGGGTGGTCAGAGGCCGCTTGCCCCCTGAGCCTCTGTCGATCATCCCGTTGCATGGGGGTTGAGCTGCGTCGGCACCTACCGGTTTTGCATAAATCACCGGTTAGCCAACTCTTTTGCCCCGAAATGGCGCTTTTCGTACTGATAATCTTGGTTTTTTGGCGTTTTGGCCGCCTAAAAGAGGGCTATGCCATAAAAAATTCAAAAAACTTCTTTACCAGTGACCAATGCGTGAGTAAACTTCGTCGGCAATATTTTACACCCCCACTTCCTCAACGGTGAGATATTGCCATGCTCAGGATTGCCAAAGAAGCGTTAACCTTCGACGATGTACTGTTGGTTCCCGCCCACTCCGAAGTTCTTCCCAATACTGCCGATCTGCGTACCAAGCTGACCTCCGCCATCAGCTTGAACATCCCGATGATTTCCGCTGCCATGGACACAGTGACCGAAGCCCGTCTGGCTATCGCACTGGCCCAGGAAGGCGGTATCGGCTTTATCCACAAGAACATGTCCATCGAGCAGCAGGCTGCCGAAGTGCGCAAGGTCAAGAAGTACGAGAGCGGCGTGGTCACTGACCCCGTTACCGTGCGCCCTGACATGACCATCGCCCAAATCAAGGAGCTGAGCCACAAGAACGGCTTCGCCGGTTACCCTGTGGTGACTGACGGCAATCAGCTGGTCGGTATCATCACCGGCCGTGACGTGCGCTTCGTGATTGACCTCTCCCAGACCGTTGAACAGATCATGACCCAGAAAGATCGTCTGGTCACCGTGCGTGAAGGGGCCCCTCGTGAAGAGGTGGTTGCCCTGATGCAAAAGCACCGTATCGAAAAAGTGCTGGTGGTGAACGGCGACTTCAAACTCAAGGGCATGATCACCGTTAAAGATTTTCAGAAAGCCGAGCGCAAGCCCCACGCCTGTAAAGATGACAAGGGTCGTCTGCGGGTTGGTGCTGCGGTCGGTGCCGGTGCAGGCAACGAAGAGCGCGTCGCTGCGCTGGTGGAAGCCGGTGTTGACGTACTGCTGATCGACTCCTCCCACGGCCACTCCCAGGGCGTGCTGGATCGCATCAAGGCCACTCGCGACGCCTATCCAGATCTGCAGATCATCGGTGGCAACGTGGCGACTGCCGCAGGCGCCAAAGCGCTGGCTGCTGCCGGTGTCAATGCCGTCAAGGTCGGTATCGGCCCGGGCTCCATCTGTACTACCCGTATCGTGACCGGCGTGGGCGTGCCCCAGATCACTGCCATTTCCGACGCCGTTGACGCGCTGGAAGGCACCGGTATTCCGGTGATTGCCGATGGCGGTATCCGCTTCTCCGGCGACATCGCCAAGGCCATTGCCGCGGGCGCCAGCTGCGTCATGGTGGGTTCCATGTTCGCCGGTACTGAAGAAGCGCCGGGCGAGATCGAGCTCTATCAGGGTCGCTCCTTCAAATCCTACCGTGGTATGGGTTCCCTGGGCGCCATGTCCAAAGGCTCCAGCGACCGCTACTTCCAGACCGACAACGCCGCCGACAAGCTGGTGCCGGAAGGCATCGAAGGTCGCGTGCCGTACAAGGGTCGCCTCAAAGAGATCATCCACCAGCAGATGGGCGGCCTGCGCTCCTCCATGGGCCTGACCGGCAGCGCCACCATCGACGACATGCGCACCAAAGCTGAATTCGTGCGCATCTCCGGCGCCGGGATGAAAGAGTCCCACGTCCACGATGTGACCATTACCAAAGAAGCCCCCAACTATCGGATGGGCTGATAAAACGGGGCCCTGCGCCCCGTTTTTCCACCCTTTTTTTATCCCGTGCCCTTTGTGACAACATCAGCCTGATGCAGGAATAAAATGACTAAAGACATTCACCAGCACCGTATCCTTATCCTCGACTTCGGTTCCCAGTACACCCAGCTGATCGCCCGCCGCGTGCGCGAAATCGGCGTTTACTGCGAACTGTGGGCCTGGGACGTAACCGAAGAGCAGATCCGCGAATTCAATCCGAGCGGCATCATCCTCTCCGGCGGCCCCGAGTCCGTCACCGAAGCGGGCAGCCCGCGCGCCCCCGAGTATGTGTTCAACGCCGGTGTCCCTGTGTTCGGTATCTGCTATGGCATGCAGACCATGGCCGAGCAGCTGGGTGGCAAGGTGCAATCCTCTACCGAGCGTGAATTCGGTTACGCCAAGGTGGAAGTGCTGGGCGAAGCTGGCAAGAGCAGCGCGCTCTTGCGCAACATCGAAGATGCCATCGCCGACAACGGCAATGCCCTGCTGGATGTCTGGATGAGCCACGGTGACAAGGTCACCACCATTCCGGCCGACTTCACCACCATCGCCCAGACCCCGACCTGCCCCCACGCGGCCATGGCGTGTGAGGCCAAGCGCTTCTACGGCGTGCAGTTCCACCCGGAAGTGACCCACACCCGTCAGGGTGCCCGCATGCTGGAGCACTTCGTCAAAGACATCTGCGGCTGCGAATGCCTCTGGACCCCGGCCACCATCATCGACGACGCCGTTGCCCGCATCCGCGAGCAGGTGGGCGACGATGAAGTGATCCTCGGTCTCTCCGGTGGTGTCGACTCCTCCGTGGTTGCCATGCTGGTGCACCGCGCCATCGGCGATCGCCTGACCTGCGTCTTCGTTGACAACGGTCTGCTGCGCCTGAACGAAGGCATCCAGGTGATGGAGATGTTTGGTGACCACTTTGGTCTGAACATCATCAAGGTTGAAGCGGAAGAGCGCTTCCTCTCTGCCCTGGCCGGTGTTGACGAGCCGGAAGCCAAGCGCAAGATCATCGGCCGCGTCTTCGTTGAAGTGTTTGACGATGAAGCGAAAAAGCTGAAAAACGCCAAGTGGCTGGCGCAAGGCACCATCTATCCGGACGTTATCGAATCCGCTGCCAGCAAGACCGGCAAGGCCCACGTCATCAAGTCTCACCACAACGTCGGCGGCCTGCCGGAAGAGATGAAGATGGGTCTGGTCGAACCGCTGCGCGAACTGTTCAAAGACGAAGTGCGCCGCGTTGGCCTCGAGCTGGGTCTGCCCTACGACATGCTCTACCGTCACCCGTTCCCGGGCCCGGGTCTGGGCGTGCGCGTCCTTGGCGAAGTGAAGAAAGAGTACTGCGATATCTTGCGCCGCGCCGATGCGGTCTTTATCGAAGAGCTGCGCAAAGCCGACCTCTACAACCAGGTCAGCCAGGCGTTCGCCGTCTTCCTGCCGGTGCGCTCCGTTGGCGTCATGGGCGATGGTCGCAAATATGACTGGGTCATTGCGCTTCGTGCCGTCGAGACCATCGACTTTATGACTGCCCACTGGGCTCACCTGCCATACGACTTCCTCGGTCACGTGTCGAACCGCATCATCAACGAGATCAACGGTATCTCCCGCGTGGTGTACGACGTTTCCGGCAAGCCGCCCGCAACCATCGAATGGGAATAAGCGGCTCGCGCCCTTCTGCCCTTAGAGCATAAAAATGCAAAAAAGACGCCCTTGAGGCGTCTTTTCTTTTCTCAATCGTTTGCGCCACACATCTTCTTTTTTCGAGCAGCTTTTTCGCCACCTTGCCCCTGTCATATGTGACAGGGGCATTTTTGCGATCTCGCACTAGGCTCTCTCATGCCAATTGAGCCCGCTGTCAACAGCGGCTTGTGGCTGGGGGGAGGGCTGATCCAGTTGCAGATAGCTGCGCAAATTTGCCCATCGTTATCGTGCCAACCGGCAGTGATGACACCCCGGTGGAGACCGGAAACCACTTGAATCAACGGGGCGCAGCCCGAACGGCCAAACGAGTCGGGATCATAGAGCACGGAGAGTTTGATATGTCAGAACAAGCAGTGTTGGTGGGTGGATGGACCGCATATCACAAGCTGACCGCCGAGGATCAGGCGGTATTTGATCAGGCGCTGAAAGGATTTGTCGGGGTGCAATATGTACCCTTTGAAGTCTCCACTCAAGTGGTGGCTGGCACCAACTACCGCTTCAAGTGCAAGAGCACTGTGCCGCTTGCCAAACCGATCCATGGCGAAGCCGTGGTGCAGATCTTCAAATCACTGGACGGGGATGCCCATATCACTTCCATTACCCCGATTTGATTGGGTGGTGGGGCAAGGTGGGGAGGGGTAGATCTCTTAACCGGTTTGCTCCAAATCCTGAAAATAAGAAAGACGCCTTAGGGCGTCTTTCTTATTGCTGGAGTTTGCACGTAAATTTTGTTCGGACAACGAAACAGTGGAGAAATGAAACTCATACGATTGTTGACGTGGGTAGATATTTTTGTTCGAAATGCAATCACCTCCCGATATAGGTCACACCATTTTCTGTACAAGTAGATAATTGATTTATATATGAATAACATAGTGGCCTTCTAACTCGGAAGCATCAGAGGGCATCGTGGCGATTTTTGATATTGAGAAAGACGACTTACTCCGGCTCTCTGATACCCAGCTTGAAGAGTTAATAGCGCGCCTTGCCGAGGCGGAAATTGCCGCCGATGGTCATAGCCCTGCTTATGTACACTGGTCAGGCTCTATAAATGCTCCCGATGGCGGTATCGATGTGCACGTCAAAGTACCGGTCGAGCAAATGTGCACTGGCTTTATTGAAAGACCTGATACGATTTTTCAAGCCAAAAAGCATCCAATGCCGAGGGCCGCGATAACCTCAGAAATGACTATTGATGGTGCATTATCATCGACTATCACGGGTCAAGCGGCAAAGGGAGGGAGCTATATCATCGTCAGCTTGGGTGATGATTGTTCTCCCCTTATGAAAGAGGATCGCCTGCAAGCAATGCAGTATGCGGTAGCGGATGCTCCTAACCGATCCAATATTCACTTGGATTTTTATGACCGCTCGAAACTGGTGCAATGGCTGCGGCAGCACCCGTCAGTCATGCTCTGGGCCAAAAAAATACTTGGTCAGGGATATTCTGGGTGGCAGCCATATGGGGCTTGGAGCAATCCACCTCAGGGGTCAGAAGATACCTTGATTTCAGCACCAGGGGTGACAATTACTCTGCCATCAGGAAAAGGGCAAAAGCTAGCCATTCAGGATGCTATCGGGCCAATGCGTGAGCTGATTCGCTCAACCAATAAAGCGGTTCGCATTACGGGATTATCCGGTGTTGGGAAGACCCGAATTGTACAGGCTCTTTTCGATGAATCCGTCGGAGCAGATGCGCTCGATCGGACTATCGCAGTTTATGTTGATACCGGTGAAAACCCGGAGCCCTCTGCAACGGCAATGTTGGATAGACTGATAGCTGAGGGACGGCGGGCCATTATGATCCTCGATAATTGTCCTTCTGAATTGCACACTCTTCTAGCCAGTAAAGTAGCGGCCAAAGGTACGATCAGTCTTATTACCGTTGAGTATGACATTAGAGATGACAAGCCTCAGACCACAGAGGTCATCCAGATTGAAGCGGTGGGGCCTGAGGTTGCCGAACAGCTTGTTCTACGTCGTTTTCCCAATATCGGTCGAAATAACGCCCGCCGAATAGCGGAGTTTGCTGATGGTAATGCGCGGGTTTCTCTGGCTATTGCAGAGAGAGTTGAGGAAGGTGAAAGTCTGGCCCAGCTTTCAGATGCACAGTTATTTAACCGTTTGTTTGAACAGCGAAACAATCCGGATGATGGTCTACGGGAGCAGGCTGAAATATTGTCTCTAGTCTATTCATTTTCGGTCTCAACGGCTGAGGAAGGACAAAGCGAACTGGGGGTATTGGGTTCTATCTCGGGGTATTCCGTAAGCCAGTTGTTCCGAGCAACAAGCAAGTTGTCAGATCGCCATATCGTACAAAAGAGGGCCCATTGGCGGGCCATTTTGCCTCATGCCGTTGCCAATAGGCTGGCTGCATTGGCACTTAATAGCATTCCAGTTGATCAACTCAGGGCGACCTTTGAAGCCACCGGTCGTCAACGCTTACTGATGTCTTTCGCGCACAGGTTAGGGCTGTTGCACGATCATCCCGTGGCCAAAGAAATTGTTGAATGTTGGCTTCAGCCTGACGGGTTGTTAGGACGGTTAACAGAATTAAGCGATATATCGGAAAGAATGCTTAATTATATCGCGCCAGTTGCGCCTGAAGCTCTGCTAGATAGGATTGAAACGGTGTTGACCCCGTTTTACATTCAAGAAGATGCAACGAGTAAGAATATATGCACTTCAACCATGATTAATCTTCTGCAATTATTGGCATATGAGCCTAGTGCATTCGAACGCTGTATTATGATTCTTATTCATCTGGCCGATTATGAGAAGGAGAGCGATGGTAACAACTCGCTGACAAGGCAGATAACGAATTTCTTCCAAGCATATCTATCCGGAACACACGCTACTTTAGAACAACGCATTGCCATTATGAATGAATGTTTTTCATCTGATGTTCCTAGACGTAAATCATTGGGTTTCAAGATGCTTTCGACAGCCCTAGAGGATCGCTGGACTGGCTTTGGAAGTAATGCGTTTGGTGCTCGACCGAGAGACTATGGACTTCACCCTAATCATGATGAGCTTGTGCAGTGGCGCCGCGCTTTTATCGATGAAGCTGTACAATTGGGCACTTCAGGTGATCCTGCTCTTGAAGTCCCTGCACGACAGATCATGGCTAATACATTTCGAGGGATGTGGAACCAGCAAGTGATGAGGGAAATACTGATTGATGCAGCTCGAAAATTACATGAACACCATCCTTGGGGGGATGGTTGGAAAGCTGTCCGCTCTACGATCTATTTCAATCACACAAAGAAAATGAATGTAAATAATGTAGAGCCCATACCAGACAGCCTTGTTGCACTTGAGAAAGCTCTGGAACCACATGATTTGCTTCCGACAATCATGATGTATGTGCTCAGCAGAGTACATGGCCCTTGGACGCTGGATACCGATTTTGATCACAACGATCATAACAAGTATCAGGCAGCCGAAAAGCGACTTACAACCAAGGCATTCCAATTGGGTGAGGAGTTTGCAGTCTCAAGTCATAATTTAGATGAACTGGGGCCTAACCTATTTTCTAATGACTACATGCCTTACCGTACAGCATTCGGGAGAGGTTTGGCCAAGGGGGGGCATGATTTATATTCTGCTTGGCTGAAACTTATGGAGTATCTTGAGATACAGCCTGCAGGATATAAAAACTTGTCAGTTTTTGAGGGCTTTATCGAAGAAGTTGACCGTATCGACCCAGCTCTTGCAAAGGTATTACTTGATCAGTGTGCACAACATCCTCAAACTCGACACGGTTTGGTTGAGTTGCATCCTCGAAGGAGTTTCACAGAAGCCGATCTGGATCGTTGTATGAATATTATGGATGACTCTGATATTCACCCGAGTATGTATGAATCAATCCTATGGCGGGATGAATATGGGGATTTATCCAGAGAACGAGGAATTGATCTTGCGATTCGGCTCCTGAGAAAACCGGGAGGTTGTGATGTGGTGCTGCGTGCGTTAAGTATGCGGTTACATGGTAAAGAATCAGGAGATCAGCTTGGCCTTGATTTTCGTCAGATTGGTCTTAAAGCGGCGATTTTAAGTCTTCCAAAGGATCACTGTGATCCCACTGGGATCGATGATTACAACATGGAATGCGTCATCAATGCTGCATTACGTTTCGATGGCAATGAGCCAGAAAAACAGGAGTGGTTGGACACGATCTTTGCTGTTGTTGATCTGCACTATGGCTACGTTCATTCATATGAAAGCGCCATTGAGACAACAGCTGCGCTGATGCCAGAAGCATTTTTAAACCGAGTCTTTGAAGGCTCTGAAGAGCAACAAGAACGACGGCAGTTTTTTATTTGTAATAGAGACTTACGATTCTCACCTATTGCCCATATTAATATGGATTTTCTGATTTCGTGGTGTTGTGCCAGAAATGAGCCCCGCGTATGGGGAGCTATTGCAGCAAGCATTCACTTGTGGGAAAAAGATGACGAGATTGAAGGGCTCAGAATGTCAGAGTTAGCTCTCAGGCTGCTTGAGTCATCTCCTGACCCTGCTATTGTTCTAGAAATATTCGCAGAGCGTGTCACTCCTTCCTCTTGGTCTGGCAGTCGAGCCGAATTAATGCAGTCCAGAGAGAAGGCTATTCGTAAGTTGGTTGAACATGAAAGAGCAGATATTTCGACTGCGGCTCAAACAGTTTCTGTAAACTTGATTCAGCTAATCGAGTGCCAGAAAGAACGAGAGCAGCGGGAGGATATGGAACACGAGCAGCGGTTTGAATAAGAATTGTCTGTTTCAAGCCCGTAGGGTGAAATGAAATTGCACCTCTACTTTTGTTTCTCATACCTTGCACAAAAGCCGCTCGGCAAATGGTGCAATGCGTTGCGCTTATTGCACCCTACGTCTTTTCGTAAATCCGCTGGGGTGGGGTGGCTAGGCACCATGTCTAACAAAAGGGGCGATTTGCGCCCCGATTCTTCTGATCTCCTCGCTTTATATCGCCACACGCTGTCGGGTGCTGCCTGATAGTCTGCTGACTCACTACCAAGATGCCTGTTTTCCTCATCAGGCCGAGCGGAGAAAGCCACTTTCACTCATACCTCGCCGCTTCCCAGGTGTGTATCGCCTGTTTACGGGTCTCGCCCCAGTGATAGCCGCCGAGCTTGCCGTTTTGCTGAATGACTCTGTGGCAGGGGATCATCAAGGCGACGGGGTTGGCGCCCACCGCCAACCCCACGGCGCGGGCGGCCTTGGGGTTGCCGACGGCGCTCGCCACTTGGGCGTAGCTCACCACCTTGGCGGGCGGGATCTGCAGCAGCGCCCGCCAGACGCTGATCTGAAAGTTGGTACCGCTCACGTGCAAGGAGATGGGGCGATCCGGCGCCTTGCTGCCATCGAACATGGTGTTGATGACGTTCTGGGTGCGTGATGGCGCTTCTTGCAGCCTTGCCTCAGGCCAGCTGCGGGCGAGGGTGGTCAGTGGCGCCTCTGGGGCCTTTTCATCGAGAAACGAAAAGTTGCACACCCCCCGCGGGGTCAGGGCGACGAATGCCTGACCGAAGGGCGTGTCATGCACCCCGTGATCGATAACCAGCCCGGCCCCGCGCTGCTTGTACTCGCCCGGCGTCACCGCTTCGAGTTGCACGAAGTGATCGTAGAGCCGCGAGCCGCTGCTAAGGCCCAGGGTATCGGCCACCTCCAGCAGGGGGCGCGACTCCTGCAGCAGTGCCTTGGCCCGCTCCAGGGTCAGCACCTGCAGATAGCGTTTGGGCGTCACTCCGGCCCAGCGGCTGAACAGCCGCTGGAAGTGAAAGGGACTTAAGTGAACGTGCGCCGCTATCTCGTCCAGAGTGGGCTGGCGCTCCACCTGACTTGCGATAAAACGGATGGCATCGGCGATGCGGGCGTAATCAGACATAAGGCGCTCTCACGATAAGGTTTCGGTCACAGGATCTTGGGGGCGACAAGGTCATGTACGACAAATTGATACCCCACCATCGGCCAGCAGGGCAATGCCGGTGGTAAAGCTGGATGCATCGGACGCGAGATAAAGGGCCGAGCGGGCGATCTCCTCCGGTTGGGCCAGCCGTTTGAGGGCATGCATATTCTGCACAAAGGCGAGACTCTCCGGCGTATCGGTAAAGGCCCGTCCCATGGGGGTGTCGGTGCCCCCCGGCAGCAGGGCGTTGACCCGAATCCCTTGTGCCCCATACTCGGCAGCCAGCACCCGGGTCAGACCGATGAGGCCCGCCTTGCTCGCCGCATAGGCCGCCATGCCGGGCAGCCCCAGGGTATGGCCGACAAAGGTGGAGGTAAAGATAAGCGAACCGCCGCCGCGCGCCTGCATGGCGGGGATCTGATACTTGGCACCCACAAAGGCGCTGGTGAGGTTGGTATCCAGCGTTTCCTGCCACTGCGTCAGCTCAAGCTCCTTTACGCTGCCCGGCGTGCCTGTGGTACCGGCGTTGTTGAAGGCGATATCGAGCCCCCCGAAACGGGTTAGCGCGAGCTCCACCAGATCGCGGGCGTAAGTCTCGCTTTTCACATCTCCCGCCAGACTCACCGTCTGGCCCCCCTCGTGGCGGATCTCCTCCACCAGCAGATCCAGTTCGGGCTGGCGGCGGGCGCCGACGACGACGCTGGCCCCTTCGCGGGCAAACAGGATGGCGCTGGCGCGGCCTATGCCGGAGCTGGCGCCGGTGATGATGGCTACCTTGTTGGACAGTAATGACATGGCAGTTCCCTCGCAGGTGTGTTGTGCGCCAAACAGTGGTGCACAGGGTTGGCTGTGGGTTGGAGGTTCCAACCGACTTGGGTTTGGTCCCCACTATGGCAACCACTCCTCGCCGGGACGACCCGAATCTTGCTCTCTTTCTCTCCAACTCGTTTTGCTACATGTCGAAACAGTCCTTTGCGGCAACAAAAGGGGAGAACTGAGCCCCGAATTCTTTATAATGCCCCCCTTTAAAATCGCCGGACCCGAGTTCGGCGCGCGTTGATGGTCGCTGTGCCATCAGGCAGATCATCAGGATTGAGAAACGGTTATGCATACTCTGGAACAGCTGCGCGCAGGTGAACTGTGCGGTGCCCGCCATCTGAAGCTTTGTGAAAACCTGACGGAGTTCCCCAGCGAGATTTTGAGCCTGAAAGAGACGCTGGAGGTGCTGGATCTCACCGGTAACCAGCTAAGCGCACTCCCTGACGAGCTGGCCGGGTTTGGCAAACTGCGCATTATCTTCTGCTCCGAGAACCGCTTTACCGAGCTGCCCGAGGTGCTGGGGCGCTGCCCGGCGCTCACCATGGTGGGCTTTAAGGCCAACCGGATTGCTACCGTCTCGGCCAAGGCGCTGCCTGCGGGGTTGCGCTGGTTGATCCTGACCGACAACGCGGTGGAACAGTTGCCTGATGAGCTGGGCCAGTGCGACGCTCTGCAAAAGCTGATGCTGGCGGGCAACCGCCTGCGCGAGCTGCCGGCCAGCCTTGCCAACTGCCGCAATCTGGAACTGCTTCGCATCGCCGCCAACCGCATCGAACGCTTCCCCGAGTGGCTGCTCTCGCTGCCTCGCCTTTCATGGCTTGCCTACTCCGGCAACCCCTTTAGCGAAGGGGAGGAGGCGCGGGCCATCGATGATGCCCATGTCACGCCGATTGCCTGGGAGACGCTGGCGCTGGGCGAGCTGCTGGGGCAGGGAGCATCCGGCGTTATCCATCGCGCCACCCTTGTGGGTAATCCTGCTGATGAAGTGACTCAGGCGAGCGATAGAGGCGATGGCAGTCAGGTGGCGGTCAAGCTGTTCAAGGGGGCGGTGACCAGCGACGGGCTGCCTCGCTGCGAGATGGCGGCATCGCTGGCGGCGGGCACTCATCCCAACCTTATCAAGGTGATGGGCAAGGTGGCGGATCACCCCTCCGGCATTCCGGCGCTGGTGATGGAGCTGATCGACCCGGCCTTTGCCAATCTGGCCGGGCCGCCGAGCCTGGACTCCTGCACCCGGGATGTCTATCCCGAGAGGCTGCGCCTGAGTGTGCCAGATGCGCTGGCGATGGCCCACGGCATCGCCTCGGTGGCGGGCCATCTGCACCGCGCGGGCATCATGCACGGGGACCTCTACGGTCACAATATTCTTTTTGCCCGTGGTTCTGACGCACCGGCTCGCGCCCTGCTGGGGGATTTTGGCGCCGCTTCCTTATATGACCGCAGCGACCGCGAGCGGGCGCTGGGCCTTGAACGACTGGAAGTGCGCGCTTTTGGCTGCCTGCTGGAGGAGCTGCTGGCCCATTGCGATACGCAAGACTCACCGCTCGATGGGTTGCATCAACTAAAAGCGGCCTGTCTCTCGGAGCTCCCCGCCGATCGTCCCGATTTTGCTTATATCGAGCGCCAGCTGGCGGCCGCTCGCGCCACGCTGTCGTGATCTTTCTGGCGTTGGCAGGCACGTTTTGGCCTGCCAACGTCATTCCTTTCATTCCTTCATCGCCATACACCCATGACGTTTTTGCATGGGTTGGTATACCTCTGCCCGTTATAAACGTACCCAATAGCGCTCATTGCGACAGTGAAGCGCACGGCAAGATGACGTCCAGCCATTCGTCCGATAACACGCAGAGGCTGCGCGGCAAAAAGGGAAGGGCAGAGGGTTGCGTGGTGCCGGTTAAGTTGTGATATTGAGGCATCTTTAGTACAGAAGGGTAATAACGATGGAAGCTGCGTTTTGGCATCAGCGTTGGGAAGAGAACCGGATTGGCTTTCATCAGGCGGACTTCAACCACTGGCTGCAATCCTGGTGGTCAGCCCAGCAAGCGGACGAGCCGGTGCTGGTTCCCCTGTGCGGCAAGTCCCGCGACATGCTCTGGCTGAGTGCTCAGGGCCATCCGGTCGACGGTTTCGAGTTATCGAGCCTTGCCGTCAGCCAGTTCTTCAGTGAAAACAAGCTCGCCGCGACCATGAGCGAAGTGGGCCCTTATCAGTGCCATCAGGTGGACAGCCTGCGCATTTTCCAGGGGGATTTTTTCGCCGCCCCCAGTCTGGGTCGCCGTTACCAGCTGGTCTATGACCGCGCGGCGCTGATCGCCCTGCCGACCGCGATGCGCCGCCAGTATGCAGCCCTGATCAGTTCGCTGGTCGAGACCGGTGGCCAGATCCTGCTGGTGACCCTTGAATATCAGCCGGAGCAGCAGAGTCAGCCCCCCTTCTCGGTGGGGGAGATGGAGGTGCGAGCCCTGTTCGAACGGGACTTTCGTATCGAGGTGCTGGGGCGCGCCGCCGAAGTGGATCACCCGCGGGTGCTGTCGGGTCAGCTCTCCTACTTCGATGAGGTAGCCTACCGGCTGGTTCGCCGGGGTTAACGGGCAGCTAACGGGCGGGCAAAGGGTGATCTGCGCCGACAAATCGTCGGGCTACGCGCTCTTCGCTACCTCCTTTGACGTAGATCAACGTGACTGACGGGGGGAGTGCCTAATATGAGGCTGTTTCTCAATCACTGTTGGCATTGCAAAGCGAGTATCGGGTCTTTCCCGCTTGCTGATCAGCAACTCAGTGTCTGATTTTCACGCTCATGTTCACTTTTGGCGGCTTTGGTCGCAATTGTTATGGTTTTTCCAGCCGACCCAGATGGGTCGGCTTTTTATTGCCTGCGATATGCCGTGGGCAGGAAAAACGGGGGAGTGCGAGGCCTGATCAGGCCTCGAAGGTGGCGGCATTGAGCCGAAATGCCCGTGGATCGTCAATAAACTGGCCGGTGATCCGCTCGTCATGTTCGTGCCCCTGACCATAGCTGCAGAGGATCAGTCGATCGGAGGTGCGCGATCGCAGCTGGGTGATAAAGCGCACCAGATCGGCGCGACTCAACTTGCCCACCTCGTTGCAGACCCGCTCCCGCTGATCGAACCCCAGATCCTTGTTGCCGATGCTGACCCACAGCCGCTGGCCGCGACTGCGCAGGTTGGCATCCCGCTCGCTCAGCTGGGCTTGCAGTCCCGCCTTGCTCTCTTGCCACTGCTGCTCGGTAAATTCGAGCATGGCGAGCGGGAAGAGGTCGATAAACTCCTCCACCGCATCGAGCAGGATCTGCGGCCCCGCCACCGGCGACTGGATATAGAAGATCAGGCCCGGATGGCGATTGAGGGGCAGGTTGCCGGCGCCCACCACATACCCCAGTTGCTGGCGGGTACGCAGCTCGTGGAAGAAGGTGGAGGACATGATGTGGTTCGCCAGAGTGAAGCAGGCGAGATCCCGCGCCCGGGTGGTACGGGACTGGTAGTAGACCAGGAGCGCTGAGTCTTCGTGATCGCAACCCTGTTCGCGAATAAGGGTGCCTCTGTCCTGAATGGAGATGAGCGGACGACGAGTCTCGCCGCTCGGCTTGCTGCTGGTGCCATTGATGTCGCTCAGGTGACGCTCCATCAGGGCGGCCAGCTCCAGCGCTTCGGCAGCAGTCCAGTCGCCATGCACCAGTGCCTCGACATGCACCTCGCCAAACAGCTGGGCCACGAAGCCGGGCATCTCCTCCAGCTCGACGGTGCGCAGGTGGCGCAGCAACTGCTCGAACGGCGGGTTGTTCGGCTGCAACAGGCTGGTGAGCTGGTTAAAGAGCTGGGAGATGGGGCGCGCCTTGGACTGGTTGTCCCAGTTGCGGATGAGCTGCTCCTTGATCTCGGCGAAGCGGCCCGGATCCGGATACCCCAGGGTGCGGTTGCCGAGGATCATGTCGAGCAGCAGCGGCTGCTTGTCGGCAAAGCCGCTCAGGTTGATGGTAAAGCCCCCCTGATGGGCATAGATCTGGTAGCCAAGCCCCGCCAGCTCCGCCGGATAGGTGAGGGCGTTGAGGTGGTCGGCCAACAGCTCCACGGCGAGGCGCGCCATGGCGATATTGCGCGGATTTTTGACCGCATGTTCGCTATCGATGGAGATATAGAGATTGCCCTTGGGCACGCTGAACAGGTGCTCATGGAGGTGCCAGAGGCGAAAACCGGGGCGATCGATCAGGCTGGCGGGCATGTCGGCGGCAAGCTCTGGCGTGCGCGGATCGAGTCGGCTGCTGATAAAGGGGTTGGGCTTGGGCAGCGCCAGCGCCGGATCCGGCTCGCTCTGCTGCCAGCGAATTTTCTCGGCCTCGGTAATGGTCGCCACGCTGTAGGGGGTCTGATACCAGCGGGCCAGCCGATCGGTCGCCACTTCCGGCGCAGTGATGGTGATACGCAAATTGTGCGGAGTGAGCTTGGCGAGGAAGCGGCGGATCAGCCCCTCGTCATATTCGCGCATCATGTAGTCGCCGTAGAGCAGATCCTCAGGCTGGTAGCTAAAGAGGTTGAGCACCAACCCCGACACCGTATCGAGGGGGCGGCCGCGCTCCTGAAAACGGAACGCCGATTCGAGCACGGTCTGTTTTTCGTCATAGCGCCAGCTCTGCAGCCCTTCGCGGCCAATCAGTTTCAGATAGCCAAACAGGGCGGCGAGGATGTCGTCCACATGCTCAAGGCCCAGAGGTGTGAGGCCGAAGTTGACGCCAAAATCCTTGAAGTTGGCGCCGCTTATGCCACCGCCCGCCGAGAGCTGATTGACCCAGCCTTTCGCCTTGAGCAGGGAGAGCAGGCTGCCATCCCCCTCATAACCAATCAGATGGCTCAGGAAGGTGAGGGGCTTTTTGTCGTAAAACTCGTCCACATTGGGCAGGGGGAAGCAGAGCGACAGCTTGCGGGTCTCCTTGACCGGATTGATGTGGATGCGCACGCCGAGATCATCGAGCCGGTAGAGTGGCATGGTGAGGGTCGGGGTTCCCAAATTGCGATTCAAAATGGGAGCAAAGTAGCGACAGCACCACTGCAACTGGGTATCGATGGATTCCGGCGAGATCATCACCAGCGCCATGCGATCCGCGCTGTAGTGGCTTTCGTAAAAACGGATAAGGTCGGAGCGCAGATCCCGTCCCGGCAGATCGGCCAGGGTATCGAGGTTGCCCACCGAAAACTTGGAGAAGGGGTGCGCCGGGTTGACCGTCTCTTTATGCACCTGATAGCTGCGGCGCATGTCGTCCTGCAGCTTGAGGCGATACTCGGAGTCGACCGCGTTGCGCTCCTTGTCCACCCACTCCGGATCAAAGGTGGGACAGATAAAGAACTGGGAGAAGCGATCCAGCCCTGCTTCGAAGAAGCCGTTATCGATCTCGAAGAAGAAGTTGGTGAACTCGGTACCGGTCCAGGCGTTGTTGCTGCCGCCATGACGGCTCATAAATTGCTGGTACTCACCAGGCTTGGGGTAGGTGCAGGTGCCGAGAAACAGCATGTGCTCCAGAAAATGGGCCATTCCCTGCCGGTCGGCGGGATCGTCAAAATGGCCGGTATTGACCGCCAGCGAGGCGGCGGATTTGTCGGTGTCGGGATCACAAATCAACAAGACCCTGAGCCGGTTGGCCAGCTCCAGAAAATGGTATTGCCGATGGTCATTGGGACTGGCATATGGGCTCATTGGCGTGTGACTCACGTTGGATTTATTTGAATTTAAACATGATTATCGACCCCGCTATCCCGTCAGGCAAACCCTTTTCTGAGAGGTAGCGCAATTGTTTCCACACCCGTGGCGGGGTAAGATCCCCCGGCTATCAAAACAGGCCCGTTGGGCGAGGTTGTAATGAAGATCTATATCATGCGTCATGGCCAGGCTGGCATGAATGCGAAAACAGATGAACAGCGTCCATTGACCGAGCAGGGTATTGAAGAGTCTATCCAGATGGCCCGCTGGCTGGCGCCTCAGCTGATTGGCCCGCTGGATCGGGTGATCCACAGCAACTATCTGCGGGCACGCCAGACCTGGCAAGCCATATGCAGTGAATTGCCTGACGCAGCAGCCGTTGAAGAGAGTGGCGACATTACCCCGTACGGTGATCCCGCTTTCGTGGCCAGCTACCTCACCACTCTGGCTGAACAACATGACCAGATCCTGATGGTCAGCCATCTGCCGCTGGTGGGTTATCTGGTGCAAAGCCTCTGCCCGGCAGCAGGAGCACCCATGTTCGCCACCTCGGGGATCGCTTGTATCGAGTGGCACGATGGCAAAGGAGCCTTGCTCTGGCTCGAAGGGCCGCATACAATAGGCTAAAAGTTAATAAAAAGTTATAGATTGAATTTTTTGGGAAGAGATGGGCGAGTTTTCCGGATTTTTATAAATAATTTACGGAATTAATTCGCAGAAGCTGCTGTCATACGGATACAACTGCAAGAGGTTGCAAACGATGAGAGTGTTCAAGAAGTACCTGCCACTGATGGTGGCAAAGCATGTCAAAACCTTCTTTAAAGGTCGGATTTACATCCATGGTCGGGGGCGGTTTGATTTCCAATCCGGTTTGTTGCTGATGCCGAATCCGGCGGATATTCCCCACCGCCAGACAGTCACCGAAGTCAACGAGCTGATCTCAAGACTGCACATGGATGCCGCGTGATGCGCTTCTGAACCTGTTTCTGCACTGATATGCCCGCACTTTTGCGGGCATATTTGTTTCTGGCTACTGGCGTTCACCATGTGGCTGTTCAGGCCCACACCTTTGTTTATCTCCCATCGCCCCCTATACTGGCCCGCTGTTGTCTCTTCGGTCTGGATCCTCTCATGCCCCTTGCCTTTCTGTTTCCCTTCTCCTGCATTGCCATCTGGGCTGGCAATGGCATCGTCAGCAAACTGGCGGTTGGTGTGTTGTCCCCCGCAGCCTTGGCCTGGTCGCGCTGGGTGGTGGCTGCGCTGGTATTAAGTCCGTTTCTGGCCCGTCGGGTATGGCGTGCGCGTGCCCGTCTGCGCGCTGGCCTTTGGCAGATCGCCATGCTGGCCTCGCTGGGCATGGTGCTCAACCAGACTTTTGGTTACTACGCGGCGCAAACCCTGGGAGCCACCGAGATGGGGTTGATGATGGGTCTGACGCCGCTGTTGACCGTGTTGTTCAGCATCTGGCTGCTGCGCGAGCGGCCCACCTGGGGCGCTTTACTGGGGGCGCTGCTTTCCATCCTTGGCTTGTCTATCTTGCTGGGGCAGGGGGATCCGACCCGGCTGTTTACCCAAGGCATTCATATCGGCTCTGTCTATATGCTGATTTCGGCGGGAACTTACGCCCTTTACAGTGTGCTGCTCAAGAAGTGGGATCTGGGGCTCGACAACTGGTCGCTGCTCTACGGTCAGGTGATCTGCAGTGTGGTGATCCTGACCCCCTTCTTTTTGCTGGTGGATGGCCAGTGGCCAGATGGTCGGGCCCTGTGGCTGATCCTCTATGCCGGTATCCCCACCTCGGCGCTCTCGCCCTGGCTCTGGATGCAGGGTATCGCCCTGCTCGGCGCCAACCGTACCGCCATCTTTATGAACCTGCTACCGGTGATGACGGCTGGCCTTGCCATCACCCTGCTGGGTGAGCGGCTGACCAGCTATCACCTGATCGGGGGCGGTCTGACCCTGCTGGGTGTCTTGCTGGCACAGCTGCTGGTGCGTCCGGTGGTGATGGGTCGCCGCCGGGTGATGCTCGCACCCTGTCCCGAAGAGTAATCTTGCGTGAAGGTGTAAGTAGGCCCAATGGCCCGCTTGGCTGCCAATGAAAAGCGCCTGCAGCAATGCAGGCGCTTTTTTATGGTTACATCTTCCTAGCCGGTTATTGGGCAACCAGATAGAGCTCCTTGCTGTAGACCACATCCTGCGGGTTAAGGTGGGGGTAGCCTTTCACGAAAGGCTTGAGCAACCTGGATTTGACCGAGAAATAGATGGGGGCGATGGGGGCATCCGCATCAATGAGTGCCTCTGCCTGTTGATACAGGGCATTGCGTTCAGCGGGATCCAGCGAGTCGTGGGCCTTGGCCAGCAGGGCGTCGTACTCCTTGTTGAACCACTTGCCGCTGTTGGCACTGCTGCTGGAGGTCATGATATCGAGGAAGGTGGAGGCGTCGTTATAATCCCCGTTCCAGCCATAGCGGCTAACGCCAAAATCCCCCTCGTTGAGTGCCGAGACCATGGTCTTCCACTCCATGTTGTTGAGGGTGGCAGTGACCCCCAGGTTGTGTTTCCACATGGAGGAGACGGCCAGCGCAATCTTTTTGTGGCTCTCGTTGGTGTTGTAGAGAATGTCCACTGTGAGTGGCTTGTCCGGACCATAACCCGCTTCGGCCAACAGGGCTTTGGCTTGCTTGATCCGCTCCTCTTTACTCTGCAGCTGGCTGGCCGGTTTTTTCAATTCAAAACCGTCCACAATGGGGGGCGTGAAGCTATATGCGGCAATTTGTCCTTGTCCCAGGATCTTGTCGGTGATGGTCTCCCGGTCGATGGCGAGCGAGAGCGCCTTGCGTACTTTCGGGTCATCGAACGGTTTGCGCTGGGTATTGAAGACATAGTAATAGCTGGCCAGCGTGGGGACGCTGACCAGTTCTTCCGGGCTCTTGCTCTTGAGCTGTTTGTACTGCTCCAGCGGATAAGTGGTGTAGTGCAGTTCACCGGTGCGATAGCGGTTGTAGGCGGCGGTTTCGGAGACGATCTCCAGATAGATCACCTTGTTCAGGACGGTGTGCTGGTTGTTCCAGTAGTGGGTATTGCGCTCGGCACTCAGCCGCTCGTTGGGTGTCCACTCCTTGAGTACAAAGGCACCGTTGGAGACGATATTGCCCGGTTTGACCCAATCCTTGCCGAATTTTTCAATGGTGGCCTTGGGGGCCGGGAACGTGGTGTAGTGGGCCAGCGTCTTCAGGAAGAAGGGGACCGGATTTTTCAGGGTGACCTGCAGGGTGTGGTCATCGAGCGCCTTGATCCCTAGCTCTGACGGGCTCTTCTTGCCCTGGGTCACCTCGCTTGCATTGACCACTCCGGTCAACTCGATAAACCAGGCGTAGTTGGAGGCCGTCTTGGGATCGGCCGCCCGTTGCCAGCCATAGACATAATCGGCGGCGGTGACCGGTTCACCGTTTGACCACTTGGCCTCGGGCCTCAGCTTGAAGGTGTAGACGGTACCTGTCTTGTCGACGTCGTAGCTGACGGCGCCTGCTGGTTTGATTTTGCCGGTATTATCCAGCTCATAGAGCCCTTCAAACAGATCGTTGACGATGGCACTACCGGCGGTCTCTTCTACCAGCTGGGGGTCGATGGTGGTGGGTTCGGTGCCGATATTGGTCACGTAGATTTGTTGGGCATCCGGCAGCAGCTTGGTACCGGCAGGCACCTGGGCAGCCCAGGCGGGAAGGGCAAACAGTCCGGCTACCATGCCGGCAATGAGAGTCTTGTTCATTGATAATCCTTGAGTTTTATTTGCTTCCAAAGCGAAATCAGTGTGCTGGATTGGCGATCGGATCTCAAGAGGCAATGGCTAAGGGAGTAGCAGGCCCATCAGACTCCATTTTTAATGGCCCAAGGCCAGTCGGATCATGGCCTGTCGCAGGTTATTGCCACGAATTAAGGGGCCGAAACTTATCGAATGAAACCGAATAAAAAGCGCCTTTTACCATAACGTGAGGCGAAATAGCCTATTTAATAGGCCGCTTAATTCGCTGCAAAAACAAAAAACAGACGTTACATTAGGTTACAAATCAAGGCCGCCGGTGATCGGCATTTTTTTTGCCGATGCCTGCAAACGTTTTCAATGCCAACGGATGCGATCTAAAGGAACAAAAATGCGAAACATGATCACCATGGGTGAGTTCATCGTCAAAAAGCAGGCGGATTATCCTACCGCGACCGGCGAGCTGACCTCGTTGCTCAGCTCGATCCGCCTTGCTGCCAAGGTGGTGAACCGGGAGATCAACAAGGCGGGACTGGCGGATATCATCGGTTCCATGGGCGCTGAAAACGTACAGGGCGAGGTGCAGCAGAAGCTGGATGTCTACGCCAACGAACGCTTCAAGGCGGCGCTGGAAGCGCGCGGCGAGGTGTGCGGCATGGCTTCGGAAGAGGAAGAGGACTTCGTCGCCTTTGACTCGCCGCTCTCCAAAAACTCCAAGTATGTGGTGCTGATCGACCCGCTCGATGGCTCTTCCAATATCGACGTCAACGTCTCGGTCGGGACCATCTTCTCCATCTACCGCCGTTTGAGCCCGCAGGGTTCGCCGGTGACCCTGGAGGACTTCCTGCAACCGGGCAACCGTCAGGTCGCCGCCGGTTATGTGGTCTACGGCTCCTCCACCATGCTGGTCTACACCACAGGGTTTGGCGTCAACGGCTTTACCTACGACCCCTCCATCGGCTGCTTCTGCCTCTCCCACGAGAACATCCGCATTCCGGAAGAGGGCAAGATCTACTCCATCAACGAGGGCAACTACATCAAGTTCCCGGACGGGGTGAAGAAGTACCTGAAATATTGTCAGGAGCGCGATGAGGCGACCCACAGACCCTACACCTCCCGCTATATCGGCTCCCTGGTCTCTGATTTCCATCGCAACCTGCTCAAGGGCGGCATCTACATCTATCCGTCCGGCACCAACTCGCCGAACGGCAAGCTGCGCCTGCTCTATGAGTGCAATCCCATGGCGTTTCTGGTGGAGCAGGCCGGTGGCAAGGCCTCCGATGGCTTTGGCCGCATCATGGATATCCAGCCCACCGCGCTGCACCAGCGTACCCCTTACTTTGTTGGCTCGACCAAGATGGTGGAGCGCGCCGAGGCCTTTATGCGCGAGTTCTCCGCCCATGAGGATCCAGCCAACCAGGGCTGAACGTACGCAGTAGTCAGATAGCAAATAAAAAACGGGAGCCGATTTGGCTCCCGTTTTAGTTGGCATTCTCTCTCTGGCTCGACGCCAGCGTTGCAGAGACTCACAGGCTGTTGTTGGCCAGATCAGCCAGCAAACCATCCACCAGTTTCAGGCGCATGGCTCTGTCCTGAGTCGGCACCTGGAAACGCAATCGGGTCGGCCCGTCCATCTTGTAGACCCGTGGCTGGCTGGAGAGCAGTTTGACCAGATAGGCCGGATTGACCTTGGTCTCTTGGGTGAAGTCCAGATAGCCGCCACGCTCGCTCATCTCCACCCGGCGAATGCCAAGGGCGGTGGCACGCTGGCGGAAGGCGGCCAGCTCCAGCAGGGTTTTGGTTGCCTCCGGCAAGAGGCCAAAGCGGTCGATCAGCTCCACTTTTAGCTCGCGCAGCTCCTGCTCGTCCACCGCACTGGCGATCCGCTTGTACATGGAGAGGCGCATATTGACGTCCGGGATGTAGTCATCCGGCAGCAGTGCAGGCAGGCGCAGTTCCACCTCGGTGTGCTGGCTCATCAGCTGCTCCAGCGAGGGCTCCTTGCCATTTTTCAGCGCCTCGACCGCCTGCTCCAACATCTCCATATAGAGGGTGAAGCCGACCGATTCAATCTGGCCACTCTGATCGTCGCCGAGCAGTTCGCCTGCGCCACGGATCTCCAGATCGTGGGTCGCCAGCGCAAAACCGGCGCCGAGATCTTCAAGCGAGGCGATCGCCTCGAGCCGCTTGGCCGCATCCTTGGTCATCAGCTTGGGATGGGGGGTGAGCAGGTAGGCATAGGCCTGATGGTGAGAGCGGCCAACCCGACCCCGCAGCTGGTGCAGCTGGGCCAGACCCAGGTGATCCGCCCGATCCATGATGATGGTGTTGGCGCTCGGTACGTCGATACCGGTCTCGATAATGGTGGTGCAGACCAGCAGGTTAAAGCGCTGGTGGTAGAAGTCGGACATGATCCGCTCAAGGTCGCGCTCGCGCATCTGGCCGTGGGCGATGCCGATGCGGGCCTCTGGCACCAGCTCCGCCAGGTCGGCTGCGCACTTCTCGATGCTCTCGACATCGTTGTGCAGATAGTAAACTTGACCGCCACGCTTCAATTCCCGCAGTACCGCCTCGCGTACCACCGCCGGTTCGTGCTGACGTACGAAGGTCTTGATGGCGAGTCGCTTGGCAGGCGGGGTGGCGATGATGGAGAGATCCCGCATACCGGACATCGCCATGTTGAGGGTGCGCGGAATGGGGGTAGCGGTGAGAGTGAGGATATCCACATCGGCCCGCAATGCCTTGATCTTCTCCTTCTGGCGCACCCCGAATCTGTGCTCCTCATCGACGATGAGCAGTCCCAGATCCTTGAAGGTGAGTTCGGAGCCGAGCAGCTTGTGGGTGCCTATGATGATATCCACCTTGCCTTCGGCCAATTCCTTCATCACAGCGCTCTGCTCCTTGGCGGAGCGGAAGCGGCTCAGCACCTCGACCCGCACCGGCCAGTTGGCGAAGCGGTCGCGGAAGTTGTCGTAGTGCTGTTGCGCCAGCAGGGTGGTGGGCACCAGCACGGCGACCTGTTTGCCGCCATGCACGGCCACAAACGCCGCCCGCATAGCCACTTCGGTCTTGCCGAAACCCACGTCGCCGCACACCAGTCGGTCCATGCTCTTGGCCTGACACATGTCCCCCAGCACCGCATTGATGGCGTTGAGCTGATCGTCGGTCTCCTCGAACGGGAAGCTGGCGGCAAACTGACGATAGGCCTCTTTATCGTGCTTGAAGGCAAAACCGGCGCGAGCGGCGCGATGAGCGTAGACATCCAGCAACTCGGCTGCCACGTCGCGCACCTTCTCCGCCGCCTTGCGCCGCGCCTTGCTCCAGGCTTCACCGCCGAGCTTGTGGCTGGGCGGGTTATCAGAACCGGTGTAGCGGCTGATAAGGTGCAAACTGGTAACCGGCACGAACAGCTTGTCGCCGCCAGCATATTCGAGGGTCAAAAACTCGGTTGGCAGGCCACCGGCGTCGATGGTTTCCAGTCCCAGATAGCGGCCGACCCCATGATCCAGATGGACCACCGGCTGACCCTGGGTCAGCTCGCCCAGGTTTCTGATCACCGCATCGGAGCTTAAGTTTTTGCTCTTCTCTCGCGCCCGTTTGCTGCGCACCTTGCCGCCCAGCAGTTCGGTCTCGGTGATCAGCGCCAATGGATCCTGACCGGCCTCCTGCCACAGGAAGCCACGCTCAAGCGGTGCAACCAGCAGGCCGTGGCGATCCGGGCTCGCCATAAAGGCGTCGAGGGAGCGGAACTCCTTGGGTTGCAGCGAGATACGCGCCAGCAGATCGCCGAGTACCTCCCGTCGCCCCTCGGATTCCACCGCAAACAGGGTGCGCCCGGCAAAGCCTTGCAGGAACTGGTTGAGCGCCAGCAGGGGTTGTTCCTTGCTGTGATCGAGTTGCAGGTCGGGCAGCGCCTCGATGGGCAGATCGTGCTGACCGGCATCGCCCGCGGTGGCGGCCTCTTGCAGCCGCACCGCGCCATATTGGCCAAGGGCTGCAAAGAGCTGCTCCACCGGCAGATAGAGCTGGGCCGGTGGCAGCAGTGGGCGCGTGTTGTCCCAGCGTCTGTCTTCATAGCGCTGGCCGATATCGTTCCAGAAACGCTGAGCGGCGGGGTAGATGTCCCCCACAGTGAGCAGCAGGGTCTCTTCCGGCAGGTAGTCAAACAGGCTGGCGGTCTGGTTGAAGAAGAGCGGCAGATAGTATTCGATGCCGGCGGGCCAGCGCCCCTTGCTCACCTCCTGATAGACGGAACCCTCGGCCCGCGACAGCTCGAACTGCTCGCGGAACTGGCCGCGAAACAGTTCGATGGCCGCCTCGTCGGTGGGGTATTCCCGGGCGGGCAGCAGGCTGACCGTCTTGACCGGTTCGCTGGAACGCTGGGTTTCGGGATCGAACGGGCGGATGGAGTCCACTTCATCGTCGAAGAAGTCGATGCGATAGGGGCTGCTACTGCCCATGGGGAAGAGATCGAGCAGGGAGCCGCGAGCGGCAAATTCGCCATGTTCCAACACCTTATCCACCGCCACGTAACCCGCCTCGGCCAGCCGCCCGCGCAGCTGTTGCAGGTTGAGGCGCTGACCGGCCTTCACCATCAGGCTGTATTTGTCGAGATAGACCCGGGGGGCGCAGCGCAACATCAGGGTGGAGATGGGGACAATCAATACCCCCTTGCTCATCTGCGGCAGCTTGTAGAGGGTCTCGAGCCGCTGGGAGATGATGTCCTGATGGGGAGAGAAGGTGTCGTAGGGCAGGGTCTCCCAATCGGGGAACAGCAATACGGGGGCGGGCTGATCGGCTAGCTGCTTGTCTGCCAGCAAATAGTGCAGCTCCTGTTCAAGGCGCAAGGCGCTCGGGGTATCGGCGGTGATAAGCAGTACCGGCCCCTTGGCTTCACTGGTGAGACGGGCTGCAATCAGCGAGAGGCTGCTGCCGACCAGCTGGCCGAGCGTGATCTTTTGGCCCGCTTTGGCGGGCAAGGCGGGGAGTGTCATTGGCATGATTCGATTCTTTTAACGTTGACGTTATCTATCGCGACGTTCGCTATGGTTAGCGCTGACGTTCTTGGGCGCGCAGCTTGAGCTGCTTCGATTGCACGTGGAGGCTGGCACGAACCAGCAGTTCACGGTCATCTTCGCGGATCCGCACATAGTCGAGCTGCACATGGGTGCCATGTTCACCGCCGTCGAGCTGTTTGACCTGGCCATAGCAGTAGATGGCGGCCGCCTCTTCCCGCAGGAAGATCTTGAGGCGCACTATCTGGTGCAGGTGCGGCGCAGCCCCGTGATCATGATAGGGGTGCAGGTAGGTGAGCTGGCCAGCCCCGAAGCGCAGGGTGTGAAAGCGCTGCTCCGGATGGTCCTGCAGGGAGAGCACATAGCCCATGATCATGTCGATCTTGCGGGACTGCTGATTGACGATCTCGATCAGGTCGTGCATCGACTCGTTCTGGTTGCGCAGCAGGCGGGTGGTCACCAGATCGATGGAGGTAATGGCCGAAGAGATCCGAAAGGGCTCCGGCAGCTCAGCGTCCAGCTCCTCCAGCGAGGGGAGGTGGAAGTCGGCCGGCATGGGGATCACATTGACCGGCGTGGCATGAGTGACGCTGAAGAACTGTTCCTGCATGGAGGCTATCCCTTGTTGTCATGGACGGTTTCCCTTTATTATCCGGTATCTTATTTTGTTGGCAACGTACATATCCTTGAAGACCGGACTTTTTCAGCCCCTTTCGCTGGCCATCGGCCTGCGTTATGCAGGCTCGAAGCGCAGCAATCGCTTCGTCTCATTTATCTCCCTGTTCTCTACCTTTGGCATCGCCATCGGGGTCGCCGCCCTGATGGTGGTCATTTCGGTGATGAACGGTTTCGAAGGGCAGCTCAAAGGGCGCATCCTCGGGGTGATCCCCCATGTGGTGGTGACCAATCAGGCTGGCCGCATTGATGCCGACCCGCAAGGCTTGCCGGATCTGGCCAAATTACCCCATGTGGTTGCCTCGGCCCCCATGCTCGACAGCGAAGGGATGCTGCAAAGTCCCGGCCAGCTGACCGGGGTGAGTGTGCAGGGCATCGATCCTGCGAAGTGGCCCAAGGATGACATCCTGCACTCCCAGATGCTGGGGGGGCGCCTCGATACCCTGCAGGCCGGTCACTACCGCATCGTGCTGGGGCAGGGGGTGGCACGCCGCCTCAATGTCTCCATCGGCGATCAGGTTCGACTGATCCTGACCGAAGGGACCCGCTTCACCCCGTTTGGCCGGGTTCCGGCCCAGCGCCTCTTTACCGTCTCCGGCATCTTCGGGGTCGGCGCCGATGTGGATAACCAGATTGCGCTGATCGCCTTGGGGGATGCCCAGCGGCTGCTGCGTCTGACGCCAGAAACCGTCGGTGGCATTCGCCTCTGGCTCGATGATCCCTTTGCCGCTGACGAGGTGATCAAGACGCCGTTGCCGGATGGGCTGCTGTGGCAGGATTGGCGCCGCGAGCGGGGCGAGCTGTTCCAGGCGGTCGCCATGGAAAAACGGATGATGGGGCTGATGCTGGTGCTGATCATCGCCGTCGCTACTTTCAACATCCTCTCCGCGCTGGTGATGGTGGTGACGGACAAGGAGGGTGAAGTGGCCATCCTGCGCACCATGGGCATGAGTGAATCGGGGATCGTCAAAATCTTCATGGTACTCGGCGCCTCCAGCGGGGTGATTGGCGCTCTGTTTGGCGGACTGGCAGGCCTTGCGCTCTCCTTGGGTCTCAACCCCCTGCTCAATGCAGTGGGGCTCAACCTCTATATGGCGGCGGGCGGCAGTGGCTTGCCGGTGATTGTCGAGCCGGCTCAGGTCATCACCATTTTGCTGGGCGCCGTGCTGCTGAGCTTCAGTGCCACCCTCTATCCGGCGGCCCACGCTGCGCGGGTGAAACCGGCCGAGGCGCTGCGTTATGAGTAATGCCGTGAATAATGCATCTTCTGTTGTGACTGGTGCCCCCGTAGTTGCGGGTGCCAGCGTTGTTACCGAGGCAAGTGGAGCCCCTGTTATGAATGAAGCCGTATCCCGTGAACCTCTGCTGCGCTGCCAGGCGCTCAACCATGTCTATAAAGAGGGGGAGCTGGAGACTCAGGTGCTCAAGGGGATCGATCTCTGCGTCGCACCCGGTGAAATGCTGGCGGTGGTGGGGAGCTCCGGCTCCGGCAAGACCACTCTGCTGCATCTGATGGGGGCGCTGGACAACCCCTCCAGCGGCGCCGTGCTGTTCAAGGGGGAGGATATCCACCACTGGGACAGCCGTACCCAGGCTCGCTTTCGCAACCGCGAGCTGGGCTTTGTCTACCAGTTCCACCACCTGCTCTCCGAGTTCAGTGCGTTGGAAAATGCAGCCATGCCGCTGCTGATCGCCGGTGAGTCGGTGGCGATTGCCACCGAAAAGGCAACCAAGATGCTGGGGCGGGTGGGGCTTTCCCATCGCTTGAATCACCGTCCTTCCGAGCTCTCCGGCGGTGAACGCCAGCGGGTGGCGATTGCCCGGGCGCTGGTCAACGAACCGAGTCTGGTATTGGCGGACGAACCCACCGGTAATCTGGATCACGCCAGTGCCACGGCGGTGTACGAACTGCTATGTGAACTGAATCGTGAACTGGGCACTGCGTTTGTGGTAGTGACTCACGACTTGAGCCTCGCGGCCAAGCTCCATCGCCGGGTGACCCTGGTGAGCGGCGTGATGGCGGAGGTTGCCTGATGTTCAAACCGCTGCCCCTCTTTCTGGGCCTGCGTTACAGCCGCTCCCGCCGTCGCAACGGGTTTATCGCCTTTATCTCTGCCTCTTCCCTGATCGGTATTGCCCTCGGGGTGATGGCGCTGATCCTGGGCCTCTCCGCCATGAACGGTTTCGAGCGGGAGCTCAAAGATCGGGTGCTCTCGGTCGTGCCGCAAGGTGAGCTGGACGCCGTCGAGCGGCCGCTGCCGGATTGGCCCCGTCTGCGCGACTACCTGCTGGCCCAGCCGGGCGTTGAGGCGGCAGCCCCGGTCATTCGCCTCAATGGCCTGCTGGAGCATGGCTCTGCCCTCAAGGGGGTGCAACTGCGTGCCGTGCTGCCCGATCTGGAAGCCAATCTGTCGGATGCGGGCAAATACATGACGGGCCGTGGTCTGCGTGAGCTGCAACCGGGTGAACGTGGGGTGATCCTTGGCAAGACCATTGCCGACAAACTGGGCGTCAAGGTGGGTGACACTCTTGGTTTGTTGTTGCCACAAGGGGGCGATCAGGCGGGGATCAAGAATCCTCGCCGCGAAGCCCTGACCGTGGTGGGGCTGCTGGAGATCGGCGGTCAGCTCGACGGCCTGCTCGGCTTTATGCATCTGGCTGATGCGCAAGCTATCACCGGTATGGGCAGCGATGTGGAAGGTTTCAGTCTGCGGGTGAGCGATGTGCTCAAGGCGCAATCCATCACCGTAGCCGCCGCGCAGCAGTTCCCTCATCACGTCTATATCCGCAGCTGGATGAACAGCCAGGGCTACCTCTATCAGGACATCCAGATGGTGCGTACCGTCATGTATGTGGTGATGCTGATGGTGGTGGCTGTCGCCTGCTTCAATATCGTCTCCACTCTGGTGATGGCGGTGAACGAGAAGCGCAGCGAGATTGCCATCCTGAAAACCATGGGGGCGAGCCCCGGCCAGATCCGGCTTACCTTCGTCATTCAGGGGATGGTCAACGGCGTGGCCGGTGCCCTACTCGGTGCCCTGCTGGGCGGGCTGCTTTCGAGCAAGCTGACCCAGATCCTGAGCGTTGTCGAAAAGCTCATCGGCCACCGCTTCCTCAATCCGGATATCTACTTTATCGACTTCCTGCCGACCGAGTTGCATATGCAGGATCTGCTTATCGTGACGGGGGCGGCCATCCTGATGAGTCTGGTGGCGACCCTCTATCCCGCCTGGCGGGCGAGCGGTCTGGTGCCGTCCCGCGAGCTGGGTCACTGATGCGTTGCATCTAATGCGCAATAAAGAACGAAGGGCCCGCCGGTGCAAACCGGCGGGCCCTTCTGTTTTCAGGTCATGTAGACTGGCTTAGTGCGCGTTAAGCTCATCGAGTGGCAGGGAGAAGCTGGCCACGAAGGTGTCGATAAAGTAGCGCATCTCATCGCTCATCCGGGCTGCCAGCATGGCTTCAAGGCGCTTGCGAGCCGGTTCGAACTCCCGGTTGCCTGCGTTGATCTCCTCCAGACACTTGGTATAGGCGCAGAGGGTGTCGGCATCTTTCACCAGTTTGGTCAGTTCTTCATTCTGCGCGCCAGATTGTACGCGAGAGTCGAGCAGGGGGCGAAAGTCCTCCACCAGTTCCGGCGGCAGCATGCCGAGCAGACGCTGCTCGGCGGCCAGCTCTATCTTTTTGTACTCGCGGGCGATTTCGGGGTTGAAATATTTGACCGGGGTGGGCAGATCGCCGGTCAGCACCTCGCTGCTGTCGTGATAGAGCGCCATCACGGCGGCGCGGTCGGCATTCACGCTGCCGCCAAACAGCCGGTTTTTGATGATGCCGAGGGCATGGGCCACCATGGCCACCTGCAGGCTGTGTTCGGCAATGTTTTCCGGCTGGATGTTGCGCATCAGGGGCCAGCGGTAGATGAGTTTCATACGGGCGAGATTGGCGAAAAAGTGGCTGGGTAACATGACGGCCTCAACAAAAGAGAATAGAAAAGGGCAGACCCTAGTCTGCCCTTTTTTTCGTTGCAGGGCAGCGTCTGCCCACGCATTTCCCGCCGTTAGCGGATATAGCGGCCCGATTCCGCTTCCTGGTTGGTCACAATCATCTGGCCGATGGGCGCCAGACTGATGAGTGCCAGCTTGAGGTGCTGGATACCGAACGGGATACCGACGATGGTCACGAAGCAGGCCAGCGCGGAAGCGATGTGGCCGATGGCCAGCCAGACACCGATCAGCACAAACCAGAGGATATTGCCAATCAGCCCCAGAGTACCGGTGCCGATATCGCTCTGGCCTGTCATGGTCTTGCGATTGACCGCCTGCTTGCCAAACGGGAAGAAGGTAAAGGTGCCGATCACGAAGCAGGCACGTCCCCAGGGGATGCCGACCAGCGAGATAAAGCAGACAAGACCGGCCAGCCACCAGGCCAGGCCCATAAAGACACCTCCCAGTACAAACCAGAGCAGATTGAACAAGAAGCGGAAAAAGGCCATGTGAGTGACTCCAGATCATCAATTTGGTTGCCACCATAACGAGGGAGGGGTAGGGACGCAATGGTTGATTGGTCCAATCGCCATTTGGCTGGTCAAATTGAGTCGCCGCCCGCAACGGCGGGCTGTTTTTCGGCGAAAGATGGGTAATAAAGCGGCGTTCGGATGAAAAAAGGTGAGCAAACGCAAAATTATTGCCATCGGATAGTTGAAGTCGGGCACCTCTCTCCCCATATAAAGGGCAGTTTTGCACGAATTGTGCTTGCACGCCGCTCAATGTGGGGGATGTGTGGCTCGACTCGACCAAAGTGCGCCGCTATAATGCCGCGTCATATTTTCTCATCACAAAGACATATCGTTGTCTTTATAAACAGGAAGACTCCGGGCTTTGCCCAGGGGCAATAAAGGGTCAGCACACAGTGCTGAGTTGAACGAGGTAGAAGAATGCAAGTTTCTGTAGAGACAACCCAGGGTCTGGAACGCCGTCTTACCATCACTGTACCGGCCGCTACCGTAGACGCCGCTGTGCGTAAAGAATTGAATGGCCTGGCCAAAACTCGTCGCATCGACGGTTTCCGTCCTGGCAAGGCTCCGGTTGCCATCATCAAGAAGATGTTCGGCGCCATGGCTCACGCCCGCGTTGCTGATGAAATGATGCAGAGCAACTTCATCAAAGCCATCATCGAAAACAAACTGAGCCCGGCCGGCGCCCCGACCATGGATCCGAAAGAGATCAAAGAGGGTCAGGATTTCGAATTCACCGCCACTTTCGAAGTGTATCCGGAGTTCGAAGTTGCAGGTCTCGAGACCATCAAGGTCGAGAAGCCGGTTGCTACCGTGAAGGATGAAGATCTGGCCAACATGATCGACACCCTGCGCAAGCAGCACGCTACCTGGGCTGATGCCGATGTTGCCGCTGCCAATGGCATGCGTGTGACCATGGACTTCGTCGGTTCCATCGACGGTGAAGAGTTCGACGGCGGCAAAGCTGAAGGCTTCAACCTGGTGCTGGGCGCTGGCCGCATGATCCCGGGCTTCGAAGACGCCATCCTGGGCAAGAAAGCGGGCGACGAGTTCACCATCGAAGTGACCTTCCCTGCTGACTACCACGCTGAAAACCTGAAAGGCAAAGAGGCCAAGTTCGCTTCCAAGCTGATCAAGGTTGAAGAGCAGATCCTGCCTGAGCTGACCGAAGAGTTCGTGAAGCGTTTCGGTATCGAAAGCGGTTCTGTTGAAGAGCTGAAAGCCGAAGTGCGCAAGAACATGGAGCGCGAACTGGCTCAAGCCCTGAAAAACAGCGTGAAAGAGCAGGTTCTGAACGGTCTGGTTGAAGCCAACCAAATCGACCTGCCGAAAGCAGCTGTTGCTCAAGAGATCGACGCACTGCGTCAGCAGGCTCTGCAGCGCTTCGGTGGCTTCCAGGGCGGCAACGCTCCCGAGCTGCCGGCTGAACTGTTCCAGGCTCAAGCCGAGCGTCGTGTACGCGTAGGCCTGCTGCTGGGTGACGTGATCCGCACCAACGAGATCAAGGCTGACGATGCCCGTGTAAACAGCATCATCGAGTCCATGGCGACTGCCTACGAAGATCCGAAGGAAGTGATCGAGTACTACCAGAAGAACGAACAGATGCTGAACGGCGTTCGTAACCTGGCAGTAGAAGATCAAGCCATCGACCTGATCCTGTCCAAAGCGCAAGTGACCGAAAAAGAAGTTGCCTTTGACGAAGTGATCAACAAGTCTGGCGCCGCTGCCTAAGAACATTTGACTTAAGGTCAAGACTGTTAAGTATAATGGCTCGTGTGATCTCCACTCGGGCCATTTTATTTTAGGGACAATGCCTTATGTACAAGAACTATAACGATATGACCGATTCTCCCAGCAATGCGCTGGTCCCCATCGTGGTCGAACAGACTGCCAAGGGTGAACGTTCCTACGATATTTACTCCCGTCTGTTGAAAGAGCGGGTGATCTTCCTGACTGGTCAGGTTGAAGATCACATGGCCAATCTGGTGGTTGCCCAGTTGCTGTTCCTCGAGTCCGAGAATCCGGACAAGGACATCTATATCTACATCAACTCGCCGGGTGGTTCGGTGACTGCGGGCATGTCCATCTATGACACCATGCAGTTCATCAAGCCGGATGTCAGCACCGTCTGCATGGGGCAGGCCTGCTCCATGGGTGCCTTCCTGCTGGCCGGTGGCGCCAAGGGCAAGCGTTTCTGCCTGCCTAACGCCCGCGTGATGATCCACCAGCCGCTGGGTGGCTTCCAGGGTCAGGCATCTGATATCCAGATCCACGCCCAAGAGATCCTGAAGATCAAAAATACCCTGAACGAGCGCCTGGCGTTCCACACCGGTCAGGACATGGCTACTATCGAGCGTGACACCGATCGTGACAACTTCATGTCCGCCGAGCAGGCCGTGGCCTATGGTCTGGTAGACGGTGTCCTGAGCCAGCGTAGCTGAGCAGGGTGTCCCGGTCTGTTGTAAACTCAACAGGCCGATCCATCCTCTATTGATAAAACGAGGTTGCTGAATGACAGAGAAACGCAAGGGTGAGGGTGATAAGCTGCTCTACTGCTCTTTTTGCGGCAAAAGCCAGCATGAAGTGCGCAAGCTGATCGCTGGCCCTTCCGTCTACATATGTGATGAGTGCGTCGAGCTGTGCAACGACATCATCCGCGAAGAGATCCGCGAGATCTCGCCCAAGCGCGATGGTAACGAGCTGCCGACCCCTCATCAGATCCGCGCTCATCTCGATGACTATGTGATCGGGCAGGAGTACGCCAAGAAGGTGTTGGCCGTTGCCGTCTACAACCACTACAAGCGTCTGCGCAACAGCGGCGAAAACAGTGGTGTGGAGCTCGGCAAGTCCAACATCCTGCTGATTGGCCCGACCGGTAGCGGCAAAACCCTGCTGGCCGAGACTCTGGCTCGTCTGCTGGATGTGCCGTTCACCATGGCCGATGCGACCACCCTGACCGAAGCCGGTTATGTGGGCGAGGACGTGGAGAACATCATCCAGAAGCTGCTGCAAAAGTGCGACTACGACGTAGAGAAGGCCCAGCGTGGCATCGTCTATATCGACGAGATCGACAAGATCTCTCGCAAGTCGGACAACCCCTCCATCACCCGAGATGTCTCCGGGGAAGGGGTACAGCAGGCACTGCTCAAGCTGATTGAAGGGACCATCGCTTCCGTGCCGCCGCAAGGTGGTCGCAAGCATCCGCAGCAGGAGTTCTTGCAGGTTGATACCTCCAAGATCCTCTTCATCTGCGGCGGTGCCTTTGCTGGTCTGGACAAGGTGATCGAGCAGCGTTCCGTGAAGGGAACCGGTATCGGTTTTGGCGCTGAGGTGAAATCCAAGGATGCCAAGGCCACCCTGAGCGAGACCTTCGCCAAGGTGGAGCCGGAAGATCTGATCAAGTATGGTCTCATCCCCGAGTTCATCGGCCGTCTGCCGGTGGTCGCGACCCTGACCGAGCTGGATGAGTCTGCCCTTATCCAGATCCTGAAAGAGCCGAAAAACGCGCTGACCAAACAGTACGCTGCATTGTTCGATCTGGAAGGGGTTGAGCTGGAGTTCCGTGATGATGCGCTCAACGCCATTGCCCGCAAGGCGATGGAGCGTAAAACCGGTGCTCGTGGTCTGCGTTCCATCGTGGAAGCCGTGCTGCTGGATACCATGTATGACCTGCCTTCTCTGGAAGGGGTCAGCAAGGTGGTGATCGACGAGACCGTGATCAAAGGGGACTCTGCGCCCTTGATGATCTACGAAAATCCCGAAACCCAGGCTGCTGCATCAGAGTAAATGTCTGATTTTTAATCAAATGGAAGGGGCTTTTTGCCCCTTTCATGCTTTTTACGGTTTCGGCGATTGAATCTCATCTCAGCGCCCCCATATACTCAGCCAAGCGCTTTGCCAACGGTATAACAAGCCGAGAGGACATATATGAACCTAGAGCGTTCAGAACGCATCGAGATTCCCGTCCTGCCTCTTCGTGACGTGGTGGTTTATCCCCACATGGTCATTCCACTCTTTGTGGGGCGGGAAAAATCCATTCGCTGTCTGGAAGCGGCCATGGAGCAGGACAAGAAAGTTCTGCTGGTGGCCCAGAAGGATGCGTCAACCGATGAGCCAACGGTGGAGGAGATCTTCACCGTCGGGACAGTGGCCAATATTCTGCAGATGCTCAAGCTGCCGGACGGCACCGTCAAGGTGCTGGTAGAGGGTGGGCAGCGTGCCCGCCTGGAGCGGATGATCGACGACAAGGATTTCTTTGTCTGCGAGGCCCAGTACATCCCCTCCCAAGCCATTGAGGAGAAGGATCAGGAAGTACTGGTTCGCTCCGCCATCGGCCAGTTTGAAGGTTATATCAAGCTCAACAAGAAGATCCCGCCCGAGGTACTGACCTCGATCTCGGCGATCGACGATGCTGCGCGTCTGGCTGACACCATGGCGGCCCACATGCCGCTCAAGCTGGAAGACAAGCAGAAGGTGCTGGAGATCGTCTCTGTCTCCGAGCGCATCGAATTCCTGATGGCGATGATGGAGTCGGAAATTGACCTGCTGCAGGTCGAGAAGCGCATCCGTACTCGCGTCAAGAAGCAGATGGAAAAGAGCCAGCGCGAGTATTACCTCAACGAGCAGATGAAGGCCATCCAGAAAGAGCTGGGTGAGCTGGAAGATAGCCCGGATGAGTTTGAAGCCCTCAATCGCAAGATTGAAGAGGCTGGCATGCCGGAAGATGCCCGTGAAAAGGCCCAGGCCGAGCTTGCCAAGCTGAAGATGATGTCTCCCATGTCCGCCGAGGCTACCGTGGTTCGCAGCTATGTGGACTGGATGGTACAGGTGCCGTGGAAGGCGCGATCCAAGGTCAAGAAAGATCTTGGCAAGGCGCAAGAGGTGCTGGATGCCGATCACTATGGCCTCGAGAAGGTCAAGGATCGCATCCTCGAATATCTGGCGGTACAGGCACGGGTGAACAAGCTCAAGGGCCCCATCCTCTGTCTGGTTGGGCCTCCCGGTGTGGGCAAGACCTCGCTGGGCCAATCCATCGCCAAGGCGACAGGCCGCAAATATGTGCGGATGGCCCTCGGTGGGGTGCGTGACGAAGCGGAGATCCGCGGTCACCGCCGTACCTATATTGGTTCCATGCCCGGCAAACTCATCCAGAAGATGGCGAAAGTCGGTGTGAAGAACCCGCTGTTCCTGCTCGACGAGATCGACAAGATGAGCTCGGACATGCGTGGCGATCCCGCATCCGCCTTGCTGGAAGTGCTGGATCCGGAACAGAACAACAGCTTCAACGATCACTATCTGGAAGTTGATTATGACCTGTCGGACGTCATGTTCGTGGCCACCTCCAACTCCATGAACATCCCGGGTCCGTTGCTGGACCGGATGGAAGTGATCCGTCTCTCCGGTTATACCGAAGATGAGAAGCTCAACATTGCCAAGCAGCATCTGGTTGCCAAGCAGATCCAGCGCAACGGCCTGAAAGAGTCCGAGATCACCATCGAAGATTCTGCCCTGGTCGGAGTGATCCGCTACTACACCCGCGAGGCGGGGGTGCGGAGTCTGGAGCGCGAGATCTCCAAGATTTGTCGCAAGGCGGTCAAGCGCATCCTGCTGGACAAGAGCATCAAGCATGTTCAGGTCAATCAGGAGAACCTCAAGGAGTTCCTCGGGGTGCAGCGTTTCGATTACGGCAAGGCCACCGACCAGAATCAAGTGGGTCAGGTGTGTGGTCTGGCGTGGACCGAAGTGGGAGGCGATCTGCTCACCATCGAGACCACCAACATGCCTGGCAAGGGCAAGCTCACTTATACCGGTTCCCTCGGTGACGTTATGCAGGAGTCGATCCAGGCGGCCATGACGGTCGTACGAGCCCGTGCCGAGAAGCTGCGCATCAACGCCGACTTCTACGAGAAGCGCGATATCCACGTGCACGTACCGGAAGGGGCAACCCCGAAAGATGGTCCGAGCGCCGGTATCGCCATGTGTACCGCCCTGGTCTCCAGCTTGACCGGTAATCCGGTTCGTGCTGATGTGGCGATGACAGGGGAGATCACCTTGCGCGGCGAAGTGCTGCCTATCGGTGGTCTCAAGGAGAAGTTGCTGGCAGCCCACCGTGGCGGCATCAAGCGAGTGCTTATTCCGAAAGAGAACGAGCGTGACCTTGAGGAGATCCCGGCAAACGTCAAACAAGACCTTGAAATTTATCCTGTTCGCTGGATTGACGAGGTGCTGGAATTGGCGTTGCAGGACAATCCACAGGGGTTTGAGCGCGTTTCTGTCGTGTAAATGTTGATGCGCCGCAAATTTGGCGCATTCGGCGGGTGGTTAAGGCTTGCATGCGCCCGATAACGGAAGTAGCCTTGACCACCGATCGGGTACTCGTGATGAGTCGCAATGCGTTGTGTGGCGCGGGTTTGCGCCAGATTGTCACTTGCAACTGATCAGGAGGCTTGCTATAAAACCTCCACTTGTTGTGGCCAGGGAAATCAGCGCCGCAGCGGTGTTTGATAAAAGGGGAATATAAGAGTGAATAAATCTCAACTGATTGACAAGATTGCAGACGGTGCCGATATCTCCAAAGCTGCCGCTGGCCGTGCGTTGGATGCCTTCATTGATGCTGTTGGTGAAGCGCTGAAAGAGGGTGACCAGGTTGCTCTGGTTGGTTTCGGTACTTTCGCTGTACGCGAGCGTGCTGCCCGTTCAGGCCGTAACCCGCAGACTGGCGCGACCATCGAAATCGCTGCTGGTAAAGTTCCTGCCTTCAAAGCCGGTAAGGCCCTGAAAGACGCTGTTAACTAAGTCGGTCGCTGATATCCGTCGGCTACCGTCCTTGGTCGCAGACCAGACAAGTTAGAGAGTCTTCTCTCATACTGATTGACCAAGGCGCATCGCAATCGGTGCGCCTTTTTATTGTTTACGCCCATCGAGTTCGGGAGCATAAGTACAAACATGATGTTGGATAAACTACGCGAAGGGGCGCAGGGCAAGGTAGCCAAGGTTATCTTGGGCCTGATCATCCTCTCCTTTGCCTTGGCTGGTGTAGGTAGTTACCTGAACGGCCCGGCCCGTACCGCCCCCGCCACCGTCAATGGCACCGAGATCAGTGCTGCGGCACTGGAAAATGCCTACCGTAACGAGCGCGCCCGCATGGAATCCCAGATGGGAGAGGCATTCAGCCAGCTGGCCGCGAACCCCGATTACATGAAACAGTTCCGTCGCGGCGTGCTGGATCGGCTGATCGATCAGGCGCTGCTGGACAGCAAGGCCCGTGAACTGGGTCTGCGTATCAGTGACGAACAGATCAAGCAAGCCATCGTGGCCATGCCGGAGTTTGCCGAGAATGGCAAGTTCAACAATGACCGCTATCTGCAGCTGATCCGTCGTGCCGGCATGACTCCTGAAATGTTCCGTGACTCCCTGCGTCAGGACATGGTGCGTCAACAGTTGATGAGCGCTCTGCTGGGCACCGAATTCTCCCTCAAGGGGGAAGCGGAGCAGCTCGACAAGCTCTACAACCAGACTCGCGATCTGCGTCTGGTACGTCTGGCTGCCGCCAACTACATGGCTGACGTTCAGGTCTCCGACAACGAGCTGGAGCAGTACTACAAGACCAATGGCGCCCGTTTCATGAACGACGAGCAGGTCAAGGTCGACTATCTGCTGCTGGACGCTGCCAACCTCGCCAAGGATATCAAGGTCACCGAGCAGGATGCCCAGGATTACTACGATCAGCACCAGGATCTGTTCCAGCGTGCCGAGCGTCGCCATGTGGCTCATATCCTTATCCCGTTTGGCAAGGATGAGAAAGCGGCCGAGCAGAAAGCAGAAGCCGTTTTGGCCAAAGCCAAGGCGGGCGATGATTTCGCTGCGCTGGCCAAGGCTGACTCTTCCGATACCTTCTCTGCCAAAAAAGGCGGCGAGCTGGACTGGTTCGAGAAAGGGGTGATGGATCCGGCCTTCGAGAAAGCCGCGTTCGCCCTGAACAAGGCTGGCGATCTTTCCGGCGTGGTGAAGAGCCCGTTCGGTTTCCACATCATCAAGCTGCTGGGGGTTGAAGCAGCCCAGACCAAGCCGTTTGCCGATGTGAAAGAAGAGACCATCACTCGCCTGCAAGCTGACAAGGCCAAGGAGAAGTTCTTCGCCGAGCAGCAGAAGATGGCTGACAACAGCTTCGAAAACCCGGACTCGCTGGATCTGACCGCTGATGCCATGGGGATGAAGGTTCAATCTTCCGATTTCTTCACCCAGGCGACTGCTCCGGCTCCGCTGAATGATCCCAAGGTGCTCTCCGTGGCGTTTTCCGAACAGCTGCGCGATGACAACACCAACTCCGACGTGATCGAGCTGGCTGACGGCAAGGCGCTGGTGCTGCACATCACTGGTCACAAGCCCAAAGCGGTCAAGCCGCTGGCCGAGGTGAAAGAGCAGGTGGTTGCCGCCATCAAGCATGACAAGGCTAGCGAAGTGGCCCGTGGCAAGGCCCAGGGCCTGCTGGACAAGCTGAAAGTCGGTGAGAGCATCACAGCCGATCTGACTGCACTCGGTCTGAAAGTGGAGACCCACAAAGGGGTTGCCCGCTTCGATCGCGAGCTGGATCAGAACCTGATTGCCCAGGCGTTCACGCTGCCCCATCCGATCGACGGCAAGCCGAGCGTGGCTCTGGTTGCCGAGACCAATGGTGACCGCGTTGTGGTTGCGCTGGACAAGGTCAACGTCCCTGCCGCCGCATCCGGCATGGCCGCCATGCTGCAAGCTCAGCTGGGTCAGGGCAAAGCTCAGGTGGATTACAAGTCTCTGATCGACGAGCTGCGCAAAGCGGCCAAGATCGAGTACTTCACCAGTGTGGAAGCGACCGTCGAGTAATCGGCACTGCGCAATCCATTGAAAACGGCTCCTTGATGGAGCCGTTTTTTTATCTGTGGGCAAAAGGGGGGGATACTCAAGTTCTGCTATCTGCTATCTGCTATCTGCTATCTGCTATCTGCTATCTGCTATCTGCTATCTGCTATCTGCTATCTGCTATCTGCTATCTGCTCTGTGGCGTGTAGTCACACCACTGCTATACGCCATCTCAGTCGTCTAAATACGGGATATAAAAAAACCGGCACCTGAGTGCCGGTTTTGCATTGCGCACTTGCGCAGGAGCGGGGTTATACCACGCCCTGGGTGCGCAGGTAATCTTCGTAGGTGCCGCCGAAGTCGCGGATACCATCTTCGCTCAGCTCCAGAATGCGGGTCGCCAGAGAGGAGACGAATTCGCGGTCGTGGGAGACGAAGATCAGGGTGCCCTTGTACATCTCGAGTGCCAGGTTCAAGGATTCGATAGATTCCATGTCCAGGTGGTTGGTCGGCTCATCCATGATCAGGATGTTGGGGCGCTGCATCATCAGCTTGCCGAACAGCATGCGGCCCTGTTCACCACCGGAGAGCACCTTGACCGGCTTCTTGATGTCGTCCTGGGAGAAGAGCAGACGACCCAATACGGAGCGCACAGCCTGCTCGTCTTCGTTATCCTGTTTCCACTGGGCCATCCAGTCGAACACGTTGAGGTCGGTGTCGAAATCTTCGGCGTGATCCTGGGCGTAGTAACCGATCTGGGCGTTCTCGGACCACTTGATGGTACCGGTATCCGGTGCCAGATCCCCGACCAGCGTCTTGATCAGGGTCGATTTACCGATACCGTTGGTACCCAGAATGGCGACCTTCTCACCCACTTCCAGCATCATGTTGAGGCCCTTGAACAGGGGCGCCTCGCCATAACCTTTGGACAGGCCTTCGATCTCCAGAATGTTGCGGTAGAGCTTCTTCTCCTGCTCGAAGCGGATGAAGGGGTTCTGACGGCTGGATACCTTCACTTCCTCAATCTTGATCTTGTCGATCTGCTTGAGGCGGGAGGTCGCCTGGCTGGACTTGGAGGCGTTGGCACTGAAACGGGAGACGAAGGATTGCAGATCGGCGATCTGGGCCTTCTTCTTGGCGTTGTCTGCCAGCAGACGCTCGCGCGCCTGAGTGGCGGCCAGCATGTAGTCATCGTAGTTGCCCGGATAAACGCGCAGCTCGCCGTAGTCCAGATCCGCCATGTGGGTACAGACGGAGTTCAGGAAGTGACGGTCGTGAGAGATGATGATCATGGTGCTTTCACGTTCGTTGAGCACCTGCTCCAGCCAGCGAATGGTGTTGATATCCAGGTTGTTGGTCGGTTCGTCCAGCAACAGGATGTCGGGGTTGGAGAACAGCGCCTGTGCCAGCAGCACCCGCAGTTTCCAGCCAGGGGCCACTTCGCTCATTGGGCCGTTGTGCTGCTCGATGGGAATACCGGCACCCAGCAGCAGTTCACCTGCGCGGGACTCGGCGGTATAGCCGTCATACTCGGCGACCAGACCTTCCAGCTCGGCAGCCTTCATGTAGTCGTCGTCGGTCGCTTCGAGGTTGGCGTAGATGGCATCGCGCTCGGCGATGGCCGCCCACAGCTCGGTGTGACCCATCATGACCACGTCCAGTACGCGCATATCTTCGTAGGCGAACTGATCCTGACGCAGCTTACCGATGCGCTCGTTGACGTCCAGGCTCACATTACCGCCAGTGGGCTCCAGATCACCGCCGAGGATCTTCATGAAGGTGGACTTGCCACAGCCGTTGGCGCCGATAAGGCCATAGCGGTTGCCGCCGCCAAACTTGACGTTGATGTTCTCAAACAGCGGCTTGGCGCCGAACTGCATGGTGATGTTGTTGCTACTTAACAAGGTATGTGTCCCGATTGGTCTGTCAAATGGCGCGCATTATGGCACAGATCCCCCGAAAGTTTTAGCGAGAAGTGTGATCTTGATCGGGGCAAGCGGGGCGTGCAGCCGATTGATGGGCAATAAAAAAAGCCGGCACGAGGCCGGCTTGGGAGTGTGATTGACTCATCAGTGGGAGGTGGCGCCAGAGGCACCCAGCCCGGTTTGGGAGCGAACGAACTGCGGCAGGAACTTGGCGTGTTCGTCGGCGGCGTTCTGGGAGCTGTCGGTGATGGAGAAGAACCAGATCCCAACGAAGGCCAACCCCATGGAGAAGAGGGCAGGGTATTCGTAGGGGAAGATGGCCTGGGCATGGCCCAGCACTTTCACCCACACGGTCGGGCCCAGGATCATCAGGGTCACTGCGCTCACCAGCCCCAGCCAGCCACCATAGACGGCGCCACGGGTGGTCAGGCGTGACCAGAACATGGAGAGGAACAGTACCGGGAAGTTGCAGCTGGCGGCGATGGAGAAGGCCAGACCCACCATGAAGGCGATGTTCTGCTTCTCGAACAGGATCCCCAGACCAATGGCAACTACGCCCAGCACCAGAGTCGTCATTTTGGAGACACGTAGTTCATCGGTCTCGTTGGCCTTGCCCTTCTTCAACACGCTGGCATAGAGGTCATGGGAGACCGCAGAGGCTCCCGCCAGGGTCAATCCGGCAACTACCGCCAGAATGGTGGCAAATGCCACGGCAGAGATGAAGCCGAGGAACAGGCTGCCACCGACAGCATTGGCAAGATGGACTGCCGCCATGTTGGTGCCGCCCAGCAGGGCGCCGGTGGCGTCCTTGAAGGCCGGGTTGGTGCTCACCAGCAGGATGGCGCCAAAGCCGATGATGAAGGTGAGGATGTAGAAGTAGCCGATAAAGCCGGTGGCGTAGAACACCGATTTACGCGCCTCTTTGGCGTCACTCACGGTGAAGAAACGCATCAGGATATGAGGCAGACCGGCGGTACCGAACATCAATGCCAGACCGAGCGAGATGGCGGAGATGGGGTCAGCAACCAGGCCACCCGGGCTCATGATGGCGAGCCCTTTCTCGTGCACCTTGACCGCTTCGCTAAACAGGGCACCGATATCGAAGTTGACCGATTTCATGACCATGATGGCCATGAAGGACGCACCAGAGAGCAGCATCACAGCCTTGATGATCTGCACCCAGGTGGTGGCCAGCATGCCGCCAAACAGCACGTAGAGCACCATCAGGATACCGACCAGCACCACGGCCACATGGTATTGCAGGCCAAACAGCAGCTCGATCAGCTTGCCGGCACCGACCATCTGGGCGATCAGGTAGAGGGCGACCACCACCAGCGAACCACAGGCGGAGAGGGTGCGTACTTCAGTCTGTTTGAGACGATAGGAGGCGACATCGGCGAAGGTGTATTTGCCGAGGTTGCGCAGCCGCTCGGCGATCAGGAACAGAATGATGGGCCAGCCCACCAGAAAGCCGATGGAGTAGATGAGGCCGTCATAGCCGGAGGTGTAGACCAGCGCGGAGATCCCGAGGAAGGAGGCAGCGGACATATAGTCACCGGCGATGGCCAGACCATTCTGGAAGCCGGTGATACGGCCACCGGCCGCATAGTAGTCGGAAGCCGAGCGGTTGCGCTTGGAGGCCCAGTAGGTGATGAACAGGGTTGCGGCCACAAAGACCACGAACATCACGATGGCCGATACATTGAGGGGTTGGCGTTGTACCTCGCCGGTCAGCGCATCCGCTGCCAGCAGGGGGGAGGAGGCCAGTGAGGCCAACAGCAGCCACTTGCCTTTCATGCTTTTTGCGCTCATGACTGCACTCCCTTGAGGATCTTCTGATTCAGCTCGTCAAACTCGCCGTTGGCCCGAAACACATAGATGCCGGTCAACACGAAGGAGGAGAGGATCAGTCCCACCCCGACCGGAATGCCACGGGTGACGGTGGTGCTGTCGCTGAGCGGGGTGCCCAGCCAACCGGGGGCAAAGGCGATGAGCAGAATAAACGCCAGGTAGAGTCCCAGCATCAGAGCCGAGAGGGCCCAGGCAAAACGCTGGCGCTTGGCGACCAGCTCCTGGAAGTTGGGATCTTGCTGGATCCTCAGATAGCTTTGCTGTTCCATTGCAGTTCTCCATGACATGAGTGTCAGCGGTGGATGGGGTAACCCCGACGAGCAGGCAATCTGCTCATGTAAGCAAAATGTGAATTAAATGTTATTTGTCGACAATTAGACTTTGGGATAAGCCAGTGGCGAGCCGCAGGTCAGGCGCAGGTAGATGAGCGCGGCCGTGGTGGCATCGGCAAGGGCGTCGTGGGCGGGCAGGGATGGCAGTTCAAGGTGGCTGCAGATGGCACTTAAGTGGAGGTCAATGGCCGCATCGGGATAGCGGCGATAGAGGTGGTCGTGATAGAGCTGGCTCACCTCGATCCCTCGCTGGGGCAGGGTCAATCCCCACAATTTCTGGCAGGCAAGATTGAGAATGCGCAGGTCGTAGGCGATGTGATAGCCCACCAGTTCGCGCGGGCCGATATAGTCGAGTAGCAGGCGCAGCGCGGCTTCCAGCTCCATTCCCTGTTGCAGATCCTGATGGCGCAGACCGTGGATCACCACAGATTGGCTGGTCAGGCTGGCCGGTGGCTGTACCTTGATGGCGAGGGCCTCGCCGGTCAGCAGCCGGTTGCCCTGAATGCGCACCGCCCCGATGGAGACGATCTCGGCCTGCTCGGGATCGAGACTGGTGGTCTCGAAATCGAGGGCGATCCGTTCATCTTCCGGTGGGGTGGCAAAGAGCGGCGCGAACTCGCCCATTCGGAACGCACGGCCATACCAGTAGCGTCGAACGCGGCTCAACATGGTTATTGTCTCAGACGAAAGTGCAAGGTGAGCCACTGCTGGAATTTCTTCACCTGATGCAGCGCCTGACGCAACAGATCCCGCTCGCTGTGGCTAAGCTCGCTTGTCTGCACCCGACTATTGCCTCCCTTTAGCTGGCTGCGCAGCCTCAGCCGGATAAAGAGCCGAAACGCCTCCGCCAGATTGCTGCCATAGTCGGCACTGAGCCGATCGGCGGCCACCAGCGCATCGATACGCCCCAGGGTTGAGGTTTCCAGAATGCCTGCCTCAAGGGCCAACATGCGGATACCGTGCACCAGCGGGAACAGGCCGCCCCGCTTCAGATCCAGCCCTTCCGGTGGCTGCTCCAGCCGGCCAAACAGGGTGAGCGGCGCGTGAAAGGCCACCGCTGGTCGCACCATCTCCGCCAGCAGATCCCGCCTGTCCGCCAACTGCTCGCGCAGCGCTCTGGCAACCGGCAGATGGAGCTGTCGATCCCCCGCGATGGGGTGAGCATCGGCCAGGGTGGCGAGCCAGAGCAGCTCATCCTCCTTTGCCGTAGTACAGGCGCTGGCAATAGCGCTTTGCCACTCGCTGCCCGTTTTCACCCAGGCCGGATTGTTCACCATCACCTGCCCGGGGCACAGCGGGTAGCCGAGCCGCTCCAGCAGGGCGCTGAATTCGGCCAGATCGGCTGCCTGGGTGGGCCATGCCAGCCCCTCTGGCAGGATCAGGGCGTTGTCCTGATCGGTTTTGAGGATCTGCTCGCCGCGCCCCTCCGAGCCCAGCATCAACAGGCAGACTCTATCCTGCACCTCGGGGGAGATCACCAGCGCAAAGGCTTTGGCGATCAGCTGTTCGTTGATGGTGGCGATGAGCTTCATCAAAAAGGCGGTGTGGATCCCTTGGGCAAACAGGGATCGGGTCAATTGCTGCTGCTCGCGGGCCACCGCCTCCAGCGCCGGCAGGCTGTCGGCACGGGCGATGCGCAGGGTCAGCACGTGGGAGTGGGTCGAGAAGAGCCCCAGCACCTGAGTCAGTTGCAGGATCCCCGCCACCTCGTTGCCACGCCACACCACCAGTCGCTTGATGCGATGGCGGGTCATCAGCAGCAGGGCATCAAACAGATAGCTCTCCAGCGGCAGACCAATCAGAGGAGTAGGGGTCAGCACAGAGAGGGGGGCCGTCAGCGGCAATCCCTTGAGGGTCAGGGCGTGGAGCAAAGTCTTGCGGGTTGCCAGCGTGAGGGAGCCATCGTGGGCGGGGTAGAGCAGGCAATCGGTCCCCTTGCTCACCATGGCTTCGGTCGCCGCCAGCAGTGACAGCTTGCTGTCGACGATAAGCGGTGCTTGCAAGTGGCCGGGTTCGATGCGGGTCAGGATAAATTCCGCCAGATTCTTCTGACCCAGTTGTTCGCGTTGCTCCTGCTGGCGCTGGCGTTCGGCCAGATTGGCGGTGAAGTAGCTGGCAAACTGCGGATCCTGCTCACAGAGCGCCAGAAAGGTGTGGCGAGGGATGAGCTGACAGAGGCTATCTTCCAGCGCGGTGAAGCGGTGGCGGCAGCGGCCATCAAACTGGGCGCGCACATCGAACAGATCATCGACCCCGTAATCACCAAACTGGTGGTGAGGAGCAGACTCTTCCACCGCCCCCTTGATGATGAGATAGAGGCCGGGAGGCTCCTCCCCCTCCTTGAGCAGCAGCTCCCCGGCCCGAAAATAGCAGAGCGAGAGGTGACGGGAGAGCCGCTCGCGCGCCTCCTCATCCAGTCGGTCGAACGGTGGTCTGGCAAAATTGAACAGGGTTGACATGACAGCGTCCTCTGCTGGCTTGCGGCACTCATGCAGCTCCCAGTGTGACAAAGGGAGGGGGAGGCGACCAGCCGACTTTAGTCTCAGCTGTACCGCCTGTTCACACTCTGATAACGTGGTGGTATGACCAGTGAGTCAGTTTCAAGGATCAAGGAGAGGATAAGGGAGATGGAAAAACCAAGGGTCAAGTGCGAGATCCACGACGGGATTGCCGAAGTGATGCTGACGCGGGGGGACAAACTCAATGCGCTGGACCGCGCTATGTTCAGTGCCATCGATGAAACATTGACGCAGCTCGCCCGGCACAAGGGGTTGCGGGCGGTGATCCTGCACGGCGAGGGGCGTGCCTTCTGCGCCGGGCTGGATGTGAAATCCATGCTGAGACAGCCGGTGGCGGCGCTCGATATCCTCAAGCGCGAGGCGGACGAAGCGACCAATCTGGCCCAGCGGGTTGCTTATGGTTGGCACCAGCTGCCTGTGCCGGTAATTGCGGTGACCCAGGGAGTCTGTTTTGGCGGTGGCTTGCAGATTGCGCTCGGCGCCGATTTTCGCTTCAGCACCCCCGATTGCCGCTTTTCGGTGATGGAGATCAAGTGGGGGATCATCCCCGATATGAGCGGCAGTGTCACCATGCGCAATCTGATGGGGGTGGATACCGCCATGGAGCTTGCCATGAGCGGACGCGAGCTCGATGCCATCGAGGCCAAATCCCTCGGGATGGTGAGCCGAGTCTGCGCCGATCCGCTGGTGGAGGCGCGGGAGTTTGCCCGTACCCTGATCACCAAGTCGCCCGATGCGCTGGCGGGGATCAAACAGCTTTACAGCCAGGCCTGGGCCCGCAGTGACGAGGCGATGCTCAAAGAGGAGACTCGGCTGCAAAAGCAGATCCTGGGGCGACCCAATCAGTGGCGGGCCACCCTTAACAGCCTGTTTCGCTGGCGGCTGCCCTTCGGGCCGCGCCGCAATCCGCTCTGACTGCGAGCTGCACGAGCGATCTACGGTATGCCCGACTACTTGGGTGGCTTGCAGTCGGCGCTGCTTAACCAGGATGCCACCCTGTTTCGGCGCAAATACTTCCTCAACGGCGCCCATATGGGGTTCATCATCTACGCCACCGACCCGAACATGGACGACGACACCGAGGAGGAGATGAAGGAGATGATTGCGAGCAGCAAGGGGTGGGGAATTTCCGCTCCATGTTCGTCAACATCCCGGACGGCAAGCCCGATGGCATCAATCTGATCCCTGTGGGGGATATTGCCACCAAGGACGAGTTCGCGGCCATCAAGGGGATCACCGCCCAGGATGTGCTGACATCCCACCGCTTTCCGGCGGCGCTGGCCGGCATCATCCCGACCAATGGCGGGGGAGGGCTCGGGGATCCCGAGAAGTACGATGCCACCTATGCCCGCAACGAGGTGCTGCCGCTGTGCGAGCTTATCCAGGATGCCATCAACAGTGCGTGACTCCCGTCTCCCTGCGGGTCGATTTTCGGGAGAATATCTGTTCAACTGTATAAACAAACAGTGCTTGCTGTGGCAAGATAGGCTGTTGATTTGGATAGAAAAGGGGGCGTAATGCGGGTTTATTGCAAAGTGTGTGGCCAGCGGGGCCGCATTACCAAGACCAACCGACTGAGCGATGATGTCTCGGATCTCTACTGCCAGTGCACCGATGCCGAGTGTGGCCACACTATCATTTGGGCATACTTTGAGCCCATCAGCTAAGACCACCAATCAGTTGGTTATTAGCTTGGTTAGCTCTCTAACTCCTGAAAGTCGACAGATGGTACTAGATGGTTTACTGGACTTAGGAGCTTTATAGTTCGTTAGTTAGTGACATGTGTACTGGTATCCATAAAATATAGGGAACGTGATAATACTAAGATGCTATTAATGAAATTATGCTGTTCTGTATTATCATTTCCCACAATATATCCATCTTCTTTGTATATCACGTCAACACTGTGTGATTCATCATTCCATTCTACTTTTAATTTTCCTGCTCTGATACTGTCAATGTCATCTTTTGTAAAGAATACTCTAAGGTAATTATTCGGATTGTTGTGAAATACCTTAATGGATATGTATTCTAAATCTTCTTGCTGTATTATTAGATGACTGCATGCATCATTTATTAGGGGGCGGATTTTATCCATTACACCAAAAATAAAACGATGAAGGTCTGATTTAACAAAGTGTTTAATAGTAACGTTCGTACGGGTTGTATCAGAGATCTTTGCTATTGTTAAATCATCTTGGCCACATTTGAAATATTCTGTCGTCACGTTAAGAATTGCATGGTAGAGTTCATAGTCTGCCTCTGACATATAGTTTTCTGGCAAACTATCGAAGATATACTGACGGATTTCTAACATCATGTGTTCGATTTCAACATATGCGGATACAAGTAGCCCCAAGCTTGTAACCCCTTCTCTTAAAACGCGACATCCTATATATGGAGTGAGGATCATCAAGTTATGCTGAATGGTTGATATATAATGGGCTGTAAGGTCATGCATCTTTATTGAATCATTATTCCCATTTTTTTCAGCTATAAAATCATCATAAAAAGCATAGCTCACAATATTGTTTGCTTCTATGACCTTCTTGATGTTATCACTGACGGTATTTCTAACTATGATATGTCCATTTTTATGAAGATTCTTATAATCAAATATAGTTGCATGAATTACAGGGAGATCTTTAATGGTAATGTATTTAAATTCATAATGTTCAATTTTTCTTGCCAGTACCTTTTCGAACAATTTTTCTTGTTCGAAATAGAGTTCTGACAATTGTTTACGATCTTGAATTTTTAAGGTTTCAGTTACTCTAGCAGAGCCATGATTTGCTATAGCCCAAGTTGCCAGTGGTATCGATAGAGATGCTATTGCTATTGGAAGTTTCATCGTTTCCCATAAATGAGAAAGTAATGAGTTAAATGATGGCAGATAATGTATTAATAATGCGACACCTACAGATAAGGCGATAGGAATACATATGGATGCTATGAAAGCTCCGCTTTTAAGAACATCATTTCTTGCACCAATAAGTTTGTTATACACAAGACACCGTTATTTTCAAATTTTTATGGCTAGATTAAACAGTGGTTTGTGTTGTATTTCAATCTTCTTCTATAGACAAGGCACAAGAGTAGTTACGCACTTGGCAGGTGAATCGCAAACTTAGCGCAGCGAGGTGCAGATGCAGGTCATAGACAAGATCAATCAGGGACAGCTGGGCAAGGTCTACTTCGCGGCCACTGGCGGGGATACTCGAGAGTGGATGATGAGGCGGGAGCAGCTAAGCCCACGTTATACCACCGCGCTCGGCGAACTGCCGGTGGCGAAGTGAGTTATTCAATATCTATCTTTGCCAATGTACCGATGCCGAGTGTGGCCACTTTGTCGTTCGCCCACACCCTAAGCCCTTCGGCCAAGACTACGAACCAGCTGGTGCTGAGCTTGATGGGCTCACTGACGCCCGAGGGGCGGCTGTTGGTACTGAAAGGACTGGGGGGGCAATAGCTCCCCCGCTGTTACACCTTATTCACTCGACGCCGTCATATAATTATATCGTGACATTGGAATGATACCTGACGTTCAAGGCAAGGCGGGTAAGGCGGGCACAATTTTCTGGGCATCACTCTTGACTGAATAGTTAGGTAAATCAATACCAATGGGACCGTCCTCCTTGATCTGCTTTACCATATCAGAGAATTTTGGCTGATTGTGTTCCCTAAGAAATTTTATTGCTGTCTGAATCGCTTCAATTGGTTCGCCGGATGTTGCGTTTTCCCATGAGTCACTAATGTAAAGACTAGGTCTGTCTCCAATAGCAACTAATTTTCCAGAATTATATTTAAACTCTTCGACTTGGTGCAGATGCTTTCCTGCATACCCTGCGTTGTCAATAACCCATGAAAATTGGAGGTGCTTGGCACCGTTGCTAGTAATGATATTAAATCCATTTGCAAAGGTGGAACTATGTGTCTGATCGGAAATCGCATCTTTCATTACGACAGTGGTTTTATACGCACTATAAGGATTGTGGATTTCCAATTTCAAATCAGGTATGTCTCTAGGGTATGGGGTGCGAGCAAGTAAGTCCCCAGTTGGACTATAAATGAGCACATTAATTTGTTTGTCGTAGTGGAGACTGTATATCTGATTAGTTAATGTAATAACTATCTCGTTTACCCCGTCCCCATCTAGATCGACGACCTGATATTCTGCAGTCGTAGGTATGAAGAAATCCGCCAAGAGAAACGTAGGCGGATAGTTTTTAAATCGTTGATCTTTGGCTGTTTGATAAAATTCTAGTGACTTTATCGGCTGTCTATCCAAAAGAATGGTTACAACGTCAGATTTTCCATTGGTTGGATCTGGATTTTCCTCCCACTCGGCATCTGTTCGCCGGTGGTTTTTTAGCTCAACCGCCAGTGCTTTTCTAAGTTCAGTGTCTCGTTCAAATTTCTCTGCCAATGGTTTAATTAGATCTTGAAAGAAACCTGCGGAAGATCCGATAGTTGAATATAAGGCAATTACGGCACTTGCTGGCTGCCAGATATGCTTCTTGCAAAAGACAAACTTAGCAGCGTTTCTGCAGCGTTTTTTGTCTTTCGTGAGCCCGATACATTGCATAGTTAAACCTTAACCTGACAGTGATTGGATGATTGTATTAATTCGTTATATGGATTTCTATATAACACTGCCATCCACTCATGATGGACACTAAAAAATTTCTTTTCAATCATGATATTACCAGCCCATCTTTGTTGTCTATTGGTATTTGATTGACTCCGGTTCTTGCAGCTTCTGTGGCGTATCCAACCCCTCCAGCACCCGCCACATCTCTGACAGGTATGGTTGCGGCAGCATCTCGATCCAGCGGTGCGTCCCTGAGTGGCCTTGTGCCTGGTAGACCTCGCCGCAGAGCTCAACCAGCATCGGCCAGTCCTCATCCCCCTCTGGTACCGCGTATTTATCCAGCTGACTCTGTTCTGTGGGTGGCTGGTCATCAAGCTCCCAATCCGGCTCGCTTGGTAGCGATCTGCAAGATTGCAGCTGGCCGTTCTCCAGCCAGAGGGTGAAACCGTCGGCCCTGACGCTGGCTCCAGCCCGCAAACGCTCAATGGATAAGGGTGATAACCCCCATTGTTCCCGCATGATCTGGTCTGTGAAGGCATCAGGATCCGGTAGCGTACAGTTATTGTCAGAGCTCCAAGGTGCCGGGCTGTCGCCCGTCTTAACCCCAACCCCCCTCGCTGCAGCCTCGGCGGCTTTCCTGGCTTCATGGGTGCCGGCAGGCACAATCTCCCACCCTTGCAGGCGGGTCTTGCAGCACTGGCTTGGGTGGGCCAACCAGATCGGCATTCTTTTTGGCATTGCTGATGCGGCGCAGCTCGCGCCATACCCCGACCGGGGCGCCGCCGATCTGCTGGAAGGTGCGAATGCCCCACCAACTGGCCCAGGCCACGGCATGCAGGGCGCCCTCATCGGCGGCGGTGCCAGCCTCTTCGTCATCGTCCAGGTAGGCGCCGTCGATGTTCTTGGCAATGTATTTGGCGATATAGCCCGCGGCATCGCCCTTGGCCGGGTCTATCTCTTTCCAGTCGAAGCGGGGAGTAAAATCGGTAAAGGGTGGGGCGCCCTGGATATCCCGTACCAGCTCTTCGTGGTCATCGGTCAGGGCATAGCGTTGCAGGATGCCGATCACCCGGTTGCGATCTTCCGGGCGCATAAATAGCAGCAGATGCCAGTGCGGGGTACCGTCGTGGTGAGCCTCGCACACGCGAAATCCATAAACGGGGCGTTCCACCGTTTGAGGGCAGCCACTTGATATTTCATCAGACGATGACCTATGCCCACTTTGCACCGGATTATCTCAATGACGCGGTCCGCTTTAACCCGCTGGAAAACCATCTTCAACCAGCTTGAGCTTCTCTGAGAATGGGCTGAGAAAAGTGTCCACATTTTGCCAATTCTGGTGCCTTTTCACGTCCCAAAGTGTCCCCTTATGTGGCGCCTAACTCCTTGAGTTAATGTAAGCTATTGAAAATAAAGAAATAAAAACGGCAGTCGAGGCTGCCATTTTTTATTGATGTCTTATGTCGTTTTGATTCAGGAGGTCTTGCGATCCTGATCCGGCTCGAACTGATGGCCCGATTTCTCCCGCTCCAGGTTCTCTTCGGAGCGTTTGCCCACCCAGTAATCGGCGTTCTTGATGCCGAGCTTCTCCGGGTGGAATACGGGGTCAATACCTTGTGCCTGCTGCGCTTCATAATCCTTCAGACAGGTGAAGGCGGTTTTTTGCAGCAGCAGGATGGCGATGATGTTGAGCCATGCCATCAGGCCGACCCCGATATCCCCCATACCCCACGCCAGATCCGCCGTCTTGACGGTGCCGTAGACAGTGGCAGCCATCAGCGCAATCTTCAGCAAGAAGGTGAGCCAAGGGCGATTAATCTTGCGGTTGATGTAGGCGATGTTGGTTTCGGCGATGTAGTAGTAGGCAACGATGGTGGTGAACGCGAAGAAGAACAGCGCGATGGCCACGAAAATGCTGCCAAAGCCTGGCATCATGCTCTCCATGGCGGTCTGCACATAGCCCGGGCCTGCTGCGATACCGGCAATACCCGTGTAGATGGCGGCGCCGTCCGGCCCTTGTACGTTATAGAGGCCGGTGATCAGCAGCATAAAGCCGGTGGCGGAGCAGACGAACAGGGTGTCGATATAGACGGAGAACGCCTGCACCAGACCCTGCTTGGCCGGGTGGCTCACTGCCGCAGCAGAAGAGGCGTGCGGCCCGGTACCCTGACCCGCTTCGTTGGAGTAGACCCCGCGTTTTACCCCCCACATGATGGCCAGACCTAGAATGGCACCGAAACCGGCATCCAGACCGAAGGCGCTCTTCCAGATCAGCAGGATCACGCCCGGCAGCTGGCCGATATTGAGGGCGATGATGACACAAGCCACGATGATGTAGCCCAGCGCCATAAAGGGCACCACGGTACTGGCGAAGCTGGCGATACGCTTGACGCCGCCGAAGATAATAAAGCCGAGCAGCAGCGCCAGACCGGCGGCGGTGACGTTCGGATCGATATTAAAGGCGGTCTGCAGGCTGGAGCCGATGGAGTTGGCCTGCACGCCCGGCAGCAGTACGCCGCAGGCGAAGACGGTCGCGATGGCGAAGGTCCAGGCGTACCACTTCATGCCAAGCCCTTTCTCGATATAGAAGGCCGGGCCGCCGCGGTATTCACCGTTGATCTTCTCTTTGTAAACCTGACCCAGGGTGGACTCCACGAAGGCAGAGCTGGCGCCGAGGAAGGCGACCATCCACATCCAGAACAGGGCGCCCGGGCCACCGAAGGTGATGGCGGTGGCCACACCGGCGATGTTACCGGTACCCACACGACCGGCCAGGGTCATGGCCAGCGCCTGGAAGGAGGAGACACCGGCATCGGTGCTCTTGCCATCAAACATCAGGCGCACCATCTCTTTGATATGACGCAGTTGCAAAAAACGGGTGCGCAGGGAGAAGTAAAGACCGACCCCCAGACACAGGTAGATGAGCGCAGGGCTCCAGATTACACCATTGATGGCATTGACGATTTCATTCATGTACAACAACTCCTTTGTTGTGTTTGTGGCGCTGTCTTGGCGAGATCTTGGCCTCGCTCTCTGTCACTGTTTTCGGCCCTGTTTGTTAACAATCCAGTTAACAAATGAGCTCGAGGTTGAGGGGTTAAGCAGAGCGCAAACACGCGCCATGCATGGCTTGTAACATATCGAGTTGTATCGGTGCTTCCCAGCGAAAAATGTTGCCTTGTTGCAAATTTGTGAATTGACAAGGGTGGGGGGATAATGGCAGGCAGCGTTTTCTATGAGTAAAGATGAGATCCTCCTTGTTGATCTGCGCCAGACAATGTGATGGGCGTAACACAATGGAAAGCAAACATGAGGCCAACAATGAAAAATGACCCTGAGACGTTGACGATCCGTCCCCCTGAGGCCGACGACGGGAGCGCCATCGCCCACCTGTTCACCCAATTGGGGTATCCTGCCGAAGGCGCTGACGTGACGGCGCGCCTGTTGGCGCCGGATCCCGCGAGCGTTGTGCTGCTCGCGTCCCTGGCCGACAAGGTGGTCGGCGTGCTGGTGTGGCACAAGCTGGCACCACTGCATGTTGCACCAGCTTGGGGCCTGATCTCTGCGCTGGTTGTCGATGAAGGGGCAAGAGGGGCGGGAGTGGGCGCAGCCTTGCTCAAGGGAGCAGAAGCGATGGCGCGGGCCGCAGGTTGCGCCCAGCTGGAGCTATCCAGCAGTCTCAAGCGCGAGGCGGCGCACCGTTTCTATCTGGCGCAGGATTATCAGGAGCGGCCGAAACGGTTCGTCAAACTGTTGTGACCTGTTGTTTTCATCAAAAGAAGGAGTAGGCGTGCTGGGATGGTTCAAATGGCTGGGTGGTCGCCCGCAAACGTCCATGAGTGAGGATGAGTTGGCATTGTGGCGTCAGGCGCTGGTGGCAGTGCCCATCTTGCAAGGGCTCAGCGACACAGAGCAGACGACGCTGATCGGGTTGGGGCAACAGCTGCTTAAGCGCAAGACCCTGACCCTGATCGGGGTCGAGCTCAGCAGCCGTCAACAGGCGGTGCTGGCGCTGCAGGCGGCGTTGCCTATTCTGCACCTCGGCCTTGACTGGTATCGCGGCTTTCACGAAATCATCATCATTCCCGAGCCCGTCACCCGGCGTCAGGAGGTGCAGGATGAGTTCGGGCTGGTGAGCGAGTTTGAAGAGGAGAACGCTGGCGAATCCTGGCCGCAAGGGCCGCTGGTGCTGGCCTGGAGCGAACTGCAGCAGGATGGTGACTGGGACGGCTTTAATCTGGTGATCCACGAGCTGGCCCACAAGCTCGATATGCTGGGCGGTGAGGCGGACGGTACGCCGCCGTTGCCGGGGCCGATGAGCAGCCAGCAGTGGCAACAGGCCTTTCAGAGCGCTTTCGACGAGTTGTGCCAGCAGCTCGACCGGGACGAAGTGACCGCCATCGATCCCTATGCTGCTGAACATCCTGCGGAGTTTTTCGCCGTCTGCTGCGAGTGTTTCTTTACCGATCCGCTGCGGCTGCTGCAGGTCTATCCCGCGGTATACCGGCAACTGAGCCAGTTCTTTAGCCAGGATCCCGCACTGCGTTTCCCCGCGACCCGCTTGCTGGCGGGGGAGGGAGGTTACGGAATTCTGTGACATCAATGCACAACAAAAATGGTAAAACAGTGGAAATGCTTAATTGTGGTCTGTATGGAGATGGTAGGGAGTGGTCATACGGCTTCAAACCGGTAACCCTACCGTGTTATCTGGAGTCACCGTATGACCACCAACGAGAAAGTAGCACGTCGCAAACTCAGCCTGCTAGAGCTCGCCAAAGAGCTCAATAACGTCAGCAAAGCCTGCAAGCTCATCGGCTACAGCCGCCAGCAGTTCTACGAAATCCGCCGTAATTACCAGACCTATGGCGCCGAGGGCTTGCTTGACAAATTGCCTGGCTGTAAAGGGGCTCATCCCAACCGGGTTGCGCCCGAGATTGAACAGGCCATCCTCGATTACTCCCTCACCAGACCAACCCATGGCCCGCTGCGGGTCGCCCAAGAACTGGCTCTGCAAGGCATCAGGTGTGCGTGGCGTGTGGCAACGTCACGACTTGCTCTCCAAACACGACCGATTGTTGCGCCTCGAGAAAACCCACCGTGAGCAGACCATTGAGCTCAATGACGAGCAAATTCGCCTGTTAGAGCGCTTCAGCCCCGAGTTTCGCGAACGTCAGATTGAGGTTCACTACACCGGGGAACTGGTGGCGGTCGACACCTTCTTCGTCGGCGCGCTCAAGGGGGTTGGTAAGGTGTATCTGCAAACGGTGCTGCCGTTTTTCGAGGCCCACGAAGCACGAGGCTATACCATCCTGTCGGATAACGGGCGTGAGTTCTGTGGGCGCCCAGACCATCATCTCTACGAGCTGTTCCTGCAACTGGAGGGGATTGAGCACCGGACAACCAAGGTACGCAGGCCGCAGAGCAACGGCTTTATCGAACGGCCACATCAAGGCAGGATGATGGAGGGTCAAACCCCCTACAACATGTTCAAGAAGGGTCTGAAATTGATACCGCAGGAAGTGCGCACTAAAGTAGCGTAAACAAGACACCGGTTTGAGGCCGGTGTCAGGTGATAACTAGATCTGTACAGATTGATAAGTTACTTTATTTTTATGAACTTACTGTTCTTAAATGTTTTTGCTATATCTGATTTCATTTTATCTACTAATTCTTCCACATAATCTTGTGCAATCGAAAGTCCTTTTGATTTTGCTGTTATTAATAAGGATGTAACATCATTTTCTCTGCCGCAATTAGCACATACAACAAAACTATGGCTAGGAGGCGTGTAGTCAGAATAAGGTATGGCAAACTGTTCTGAGTGACAGAAAGTGCAGCGTAACTTAATCGTTTTATGTAGTTCATCCATAGTTAAATAAGTCCAGTTAGTGAGCCTGCAACTCCTCCAAGAATGGAGCTAACAAGAGGATGTTCGAGAAATGTAGTAAGCCGTTTTTTAGCTTCGCTCTTTTCTTCAGTTGAAGCTTGAGATTTATCAATATCTTGAATTAATTGATTGAAAATGTTGCTTATATTCTGGGTATTTCCATTTCCAATTTGAGATGGCGCATTAACATTTAATGTTGATATTTGCATGCTGGCACCTAACTCATATGAACGATCTTTACCATGTTTGACGGAGATGGCTCTGCTTTGCCCCTCTTCAGTGAGTTGAACCTGTGAAAAATCCCTATAGCTTTTTATTACAAGGCCACGGGAGTGCGAAATGTTTATTATTTTAAATAAATGTTCTTCTGGCCAACCTAAGTTTTTATCTATAGCGACTCTGTCGTTTTCACCTTCATTAAACCCAAAATAAACCGTTTTGATAGTTTCACCTAAGCTTTCCATATCATCATTCATATAGGTTAACAACGCATCAATATCAGATTGAATTTTTTCTGGGTTCATGGTGAGCCTCTTAAAAAGGTGTGGTATACAAATTTCTGAAATGTAAATTTACATTATCATGGCTGCAGCTGTGAAGAAACATGTATGTAATAGGGTTGAATATATTATTTTTTAGCTTTATTTGCACACACGTATTATCTCGTATGCTGGGCTAAAAATGGTAGGTCCGTGCTTCACGAAGTGAAGCCCCACGTTTACCGTGGAATATGCCTGTAAATCTGTTTTACGGCTTCGCCACATCCTTGTTTATTCCGCTCTGGTTGACGTAATCATGCTCGCCTGTTGGGCTTCGCTACGCTCTGCGCCAACCTACAAATCACGCTATCTCAATCCTGCCGCCGCTGGGACCATCAGCTGATCACGCTTGGCGATAATGCCCCCTCAGATTTCACCTGTAAAAATGCCGACCCTCGGGTCGGCAGTTTCAAGAAATAGGGTGTGGGGCGAAACAGTATGAGAAATTGTTGCCCTCTATCGCCGGGCTATTTATCCGCCTTGCCCGCCGCATCGGCAAGTTTGGCCAGCTGTTTGTCATACCAGGCCACTGGGCGGTTCTCATCTTCCGCCCGCTCCTTGCGCCGGATGGCATTGCGTACCGCCATTGCACCCAGCCAGCGAAAGGGTTCGGGCGGAAAATAGCCGCGCGGGCCGCTGACCAGCGCGCATTCACGCCAGGGTTTATCCTCCTCCCGCACTTCATCTCTCACCAAAGCCGCCAGGATCTGGCCGCCGATCCAGCTTTGCGCCACTCCGTTGCCGGAGTAGCCGAGACCATAGACGATATTGGGCTGCCCTCGCCAGTGGCCGAAGAAGGGGAGGCCATCCACCGAGCGGTCGGAGGCACCGCACCAGCTGGCGGCGATGGGCACCTCTTTAAGCGCCGGAAAGAAGCGGCGCAGGGTGCGGGTGAGGGGGGCAAGATAGCGGCTCGGCGCATCGAACTCGGCTAGATGGCGGTTGGCAAAGGCGAAGGTGTTGCCCCCCTTGCCCAGCATCAGCCGTCCTTGCGGGGTGGAGCGGTAGTAATGCACAAAGGTGCGGCCATCCACCACGGAGCGGCCGTGCTCAAGCTGCTGGGTGGCCAGTGCATCCGGCGCGGGGTCGGTTATCACCATATCGGAGGAGACCAGCACGATACTGCGGCGAAACTCGCGAAAGTGCTGCACCATGGCGCTGTTGAGGGCCAGCACCACCTTGCGGGCACGCACCTCGCCCTGTGGCGTTTGCACCCGCGCAGGCTGGCCCGCCTCAAGGCGCCGCATGGGGGAGTGCTCATAGACCTCGACCCCCAGCTCCCGCGCCACCCGCAGCAGGCCGCGCACCAAGAGCGCCGGTTGCACCGAGCCCGCGTGAGGGCTGTAAAGCCCCTCCAGATGAACGTGGGAACCGCTCTGGCTCGCCAGTTCATCCTCTTCAATCGCCTGCCACTGGTTAAGACCGGCTCGCTTGAGTTCCTGCAATACCGGCTCCATCAGGCCGCGCTGCGCCTCGCTGGTGGCGGTGTAGCAGGTGCCCTCGACCCTCAGCTCCGCTTCTATGTTGTGCGTTTCGCAGAAGCGGGCAATCTCGTGTACCGCCTGCTCGGATCTTTGTACCAGCCAGGCGGCCTGCTGCTCGCCAAAGAGGCGCTTTAACGTCAGGTATTTGGCCGACCAGGTGAGCAAACAGCCGCCGTTGCGCCCGGAGGCGCCGCTGCCACAGCGATCTTTCTCCAGCACCATGATGCGTAAGGCAGGCTCGGCCTGTTTAAGGGCAATGGCGCTCCAAAGCCCGGTAAAGCCGCCGCCGACGATGCAGATATCGGCCTCGTGGTTGCCGACTAGGGGCGTGGGCGGCGCGGGCTGTTCGGCGGCAAGCGCTTCGGCCAGCCAGAAGGGGAGAGTGGACATGATGACTCCTCGATAAGGTTATTGGTGGCGCCAGCGCTGGGTGCGATCCAGCAGGGCGCGACTTAAAAAGAGCTGGAGCAGCTTGACGGTGGCGGCGGCCAGCAGGATCAGGGTGGCCATGGCGGCGGCCGCAGCGGTATCGCCGGAATCCTCCATGTTCAGCACGGCGATGGAGGCGAGCACACTGTCGCTCGAATAGAGGAAGATCACCGCCGAGGTGGTGGTCATGGCGTTGACGAACAGATAGATAAAGATCTCCAGCAGTGCGGGCAGGGAGGCGGGCAGGGTGACTCGCCAGAACGCCTTCCAGAGCGGAATGCGCAATGAGATGGCCACCTGCTCCAACTCCTTGGGCAACTGCTTGAGGCTGGTCAGCGCCGTCATATGACCCACCGTGTAGTAGTGGATGACGCAGGAGAGCACCATCAGTGGCAGAGTGCCATAGAGGCTGCCAAAGAGCGGATTGCCGTTGAAAAAGAAGATATAGCCGAGACCCAGCACCATGCCGGGTACCGCCAGCGACAGCATGGCAAGGAGGTGTAGCAACTGGCGCAGCGGCGCAAAGTGGCGCCCCTTCTCCTGCGCCCAGGCCAGCACCATCACTAGCACGGTGCCGATAAGCGCGGTATAGAGGCCCAGCTGCAAGGTGTTGGTAAAGGGCTGCCAGCCGTAGACGCTATTGCTGTCAAAGGCGTAGTGATCCAGCGTCAGCTCGAGGTTGTAGGGCCAGAACTGCACCAGGGAGCCGTAAATGGCCATCCCCACCAGCGCCAGAAACAGCAGGGCCCAGAGCGTGCACCAGCCGAGCGCCAGCAGATCCCGCAGCCGATGGGGCTTGGGTTGATAGGGAACCGCCTTGGTGCTGCTCTGCTCCTGCATCTTGCTGCGCACTCTGTGCTCCAGGGCAAAGCTCAACAGTGCCGGCAGCAGCAGGGTGACGCTGGCAACTGCGCCCAGCGAGAAGTTCTGCATCCCGATCACCTGCCGGTAGATATCGGTGGCCAGCACGCTGTACTGGCCACCAATCACCTTGGCTACCCCGAAGTCGCAGATGGTAAGGGTGAAGACGGCGATGGCGGCGCTGAGCAGGCCATAACGGGCGGTAGGCAGGGTGACGGTGACAAAGGTGCGCCAGCCGCTGCTGCCCAGCACCCGGGAGGCTTCATAGAGGCGGGCATCGCTCTGACCGAGCGCCGTGATCAGGATCATCAGGGCGTGTGGGAAGCACCAGAAGCCCAGACCAATGACGATGCCGATGGGGCCGTAGATGCTCTCGCCGCCGAGCAGCCCCTTGGCGATCCCCTGATTGCCAAACCAGTAGACCAGACTGATGGCGGGCAACAGGGAGGGCATCAACAGCGGGATCAAACCGATGAGGCGAAACAGGGGCTTGCCCGGCATGCAGGTGCGGGTGAGGGCATAGGCGTAGCCGAAGGCGATGGTCACCACCAGCGCGGTGATCAGCACCCCGAGCCAGAGGGTATTGCCGATGGTGCGCCCCAGATGAGGGGAGTCGAAGTAGGCGCTGAAGTTGGCAAGGCCCACCCAGAGGCCGTTCTCATCCTGCAGACTCTTTTGCAGCATGGTGAGCAGCGGCAGCAGCAAGCCGCCGGTGAGCAGGGCGATGCCGAGCACCAGCAGGATCAGTTGCAGCAGCTGATCCCGGCTCCAGCAGCGACAGAGCCGCTGCCAGCGAGAGTCTTTGCGGGCTGTCGCTGGCGGCAACAGGGAGGAGGTCGCGAAGGGGGCTGTCATGGGCGATCTCCTTCAAACAGCTGCATCGCCGCGGCGGGCCAGTGCAGCGAGCAGCGCATGCCGCTGCGCCAGCCACCCTGTTCGTGGCGGGGCAGCTCGTGGGTCGGGCGCTCCACCAGGATCTGCTGCGGGCCCAGATAGGTGTCGGCGGTGCAGATAAGACGCTGGGCGGCGCCGAGAAACTCCACCTGATCGATGGTTGCTTCAACGCCATGTTGGCCAAGATACGGCTCGCTCGGCGCACTCAGGGTGATTGCCTCGGGGCGGATCGCCACCTGCAATTTGCTGCCGGCAGCGGCCTGGTTGGCAAGTGTCAGCGGTTGTTCGTTGAAGCGCACCTGATTGGGGCTCAGCACCAGGGTCTCGAGGAAGTTCATGGTGCCGACAAAGCTTGCCACGAAACGGCTGGCAGGCTGGTGGTAGATCTCCTGCGGGGTGCCCACCTGTACGATGCGGCCGCCCTCCATCACCACGATGCGATCGGCCATGGTCAGCGCCTCTTCCTGATCGTGGGTCACCATGATGGTGGTGATGCCAAGGCGCTGCTGCAGGGCGCGGATCTCGCTGCGAAGATGGGTGCGCACCAGCGCATCCAGCGCGCTGAGCGGTTCGTCCAGCAGCAGCAGGCCGGGGGAGAGGGCCAAGGCCCGGGCCAGCGCCACCCGCTGCTGTTGGCCGCCGGAGATCTGGCTCGGGTATTTGTGAGACTGGGCCGTGAGATCCACCAGCCCCAGCCAGTGGTCCACTCGCTCCTTGATGAGATCCCGCGCCAACCCCTGATTCTCAAGGCCGAAGGCGATGTTCTGGGCCACCGTCAGGTTGGGGAAGAGGGCATAGGACTGAAACACGATGCCAAAATCGCGCTCCTGGGGCGGCAGGCGGGAGATATTGCGCCCCCCTTGCCAGATTTCGCCGCTGTCCGGCAGATCCAGTCCGGCGATGGCTCTGAGCAGGGTGGTTTTGCCGCAGCCGGAGGGGCCGAGAAAGCAGATAAACTCCCCCGGCTCAATGGTCAGAGAGATCCCCTTGAGGGCCTGAAAAGCACCGAACTGCTTGTTGAGATGTTGAATGTCCAGATAGGGCTGGGTCATGGTTCGACTCGCTACTGATTTGGTATATACCAGTTTGCGGGTGAAGTGTGACGGTCAGGTGATCGGGGGATGACAGCTTGATGACAGTCAAATGAGATCGGGTCACCAGCAAGTGGCTGGGCACTGTGCGAATGGACTAAGCATCGCTAATTGAAGGCAATACAAACTCGGGAAGTTAAAACCAAAAAGCGAAGGCCAACACCTGTTGGCCTTCGACTGGCAGTTTCTTGGCGGTGGTGTGTCTGGTGTGAACAAACAGCCGCCCTTCACGCTTACTGTTTGGCTTCGGTCTTGCCGTCGAAGCTGGCGCTCCACTGGGCCAGGATGGCGTTACGCTCGCGGGCTGCCCAGCTAAAGTCGTTGTCGATCATCTGGCCTTTGATATCCGCCGGATAGCCCGCTCTCGGTTGGGCCACATCAGGGATGGCGACCACGGCGAACGACTTGTTGTAGAGGGCGTTGGCCTGTTCGGTGGCGGCAAAATCGAGCAGCTGTTTGGCGGCATCCAGCTTGGGGGTGCCCTTGATGATGGCGGCAGCTTCCATATCCCAGCCCGACCCCTCTTTCGGGAACACCACCTCGATGGGGGCACCCTTGGCCTTGAGGCTGGTAGCCGGGAAGTCGAAGGAGATACCGATCACCGTCTCGCCGCTGGCGGCCAGCTTGCAGGGGGCTGAGCCCGAGTGGGTGTAACGGTCGATGTTCTGGTGCAGGCCGTTCATAAATTGCCAGCCCTGCTGCTCGCCCATGGTCTGCAGCCAGCCAGCAACGCTCAGGTAACCGGTGCCGGAGGAGCTGGGGTTGGGCATGATCACCTTGCCCTTGTAGATGGGCTTGGTGAGGTCGGCCCAGCTGGTGGGGGCCGGGATCCCCTGTTTTTCCGCCTCTACCTTGTTGAAGCAGATGGCGCTGAAGAAGGCGTCCAGACCGATCCAGTGCGGCTCGGCCTTGCTGTCGCGAAAGCGGCTGTCGAGCTTATCCAACCCTTTCGGTGCATAGGCATTGAGCATCTGCTGCTGATCGAGCTGCATCAGGCTGGTGGCGGCCAGTCCCCACACCACATCCGCCTTGGGCTGTGCTTTTTCTGCCAGCAAGCGGGCGGTGACCACGCCGGTGGAGTCACGCACCCACTTGATGTTGATATCCGGATGCTGGCGTTCGAACGCGGTTTTCAGCTCGTTGAGCTGCTCCGGTTCGAAGGCGGTGTAGACGGTGAGATCGGTCGCGGCCAGTGCCGGGGCGGTCATGGCAGCCAGCACGGCGGCGGCCAGCAGATGGGTTCCCTGTTTCATCCTCTTCTCCAGTTAAATTGGTTTGGTATAAACCAGATTGGTCGAGAGAGAGGCTAGGGGATCTTTATGACGTGACCGTGACAGCCCCGTGACGTTTTGCCGTTCCTGATTTGTCCGTGACTAATCCTGGGTATCCACTTCGATCTCCAGACTGTCGTGGCGCCAGTACTCCAGATCGAAGTCGAGCACTCGGCCGTGCTGATCGAAGTTGAGCCGCTCGAGGCGCAGGGCGGGCAGACCGGCGGTGGCCCCCAGCGCCTTGGCCACTTCGTCCGGCAGGGCGGTGGGGAAGAAGCGCACCTGCATGCGGGCGTAGTGGAGATCGTAATGGGCCTGGTAGATCTCGGTCAGACTGCCGTTGAGATCCAGCGCCAGCAGGCCCGGGACCCGCTCTGGCAGGCAGTGGTTCTCGCAGTAGCAGATGGCGCGCCCGTTGGCATAGCGCAGACGTTTTAGCAGAAACAGGCTGTCAAACGGCTTGAGCTGAAGCTGCGCCATCAACGCGGGTGGTACCGCCTGGCGGCTTTTCTCCAGCAGCTCGGTGTGCGGTTCTCCCCCTTGCTCCCGCACTATCTGGTGAAAGTTGGAGGTGCGTCTGGGGTTCAAGCGAAAGCGCGGCGGGGTGACGAACCAGCCGCGGCGATCCTCCCGATAGATAAGGCCGTTCGCCTCCAGCTGCACCAGAGCCTCGCGAATGGTGACCCTTGTGGTGCCATAGAGTTCCCCCAGCAGCCGCTCGGAGGGGAGCTTGTCGTTGGGTGCCAGACCCCCCGCCAGGATCTGGTTGGCGAGGGCATCCTTGATCTGCAGATATTGCGGTTTGCTCATGAAAATCCCTGGTTTTGCAATAAGTTGTGCAATGAGTTGGACAATGGGCTGGGCACAGGGCAGGACACCTGCCCGGTCGTTACACGGCAACATCAACATGCGTTGGTAGATACCAGCAGCGCCCCTGCTGTTCAGGCTTCCTAGATTATCGCGATCCCGGCGCTGAAAATGAATTTTTTGTTGCACGTAGCCTCACCCCTTTGACCTTGGCGGGGCAGTTACCCACAATGCGCTCATTCTGGTATATACCAAAAGGAGCAAAGCCATGACCCATATCCCTGCGGCCCCCGCCGCCGTCGATTACCTGCTGCTGACCCCGGGCCCCCTCTCGACCACCGCCACGGTGCGCGCCGCCATGCTGCAAGACAGCTGCACCTGGGATGCGGACTACAACCAGGGGGTGGTGGAGCCCATCCGCCGCGAGCTGGTGTGCCTCGCCACCGGCCCTGAATATGAAAGTGACTACAGCGCCGTGCTGCTGCAGGGGAGTGGCAGCTATGTGGTGGAGAGCGTGCTGGGCTCGGCGATAGGCGCCGACGAGTGTCTGCTGATCATCAACAACGGTGCCTACGGTGCCCGCATGGGGGAGATGGCCCGCTGCCTTGGCCTGCGCCACCACGAGCTGGACTGCGGCGAGACCACCCGCCCGGAGCCCGCCGCCATCGAGGCGATGCTGGCGCGCCACCCCGAGATCACCCATCTGGCCATGGTGCACTGCGAGACCACCACCGGCATGCTCAACCCCCTTGAGGAGGTGGCTGTGCTCTGCCAGCGCCGCGGCATTCGCCTGATCGTCGATGCCATGAGCAGCTTTGGCGGTATCCCCATCGACATGGGGCGCCTTGGCATCGAGTTTCTTATCAGCTCGGCCAACAAGTGCATTCAGGGGGTACCGGGCTTTGGCTTCGTCATCGCCCGCCGCGCTGCGCTGGCGGCCTGCGCCGGTCGTGCCCGCTCTGTCTCCCTCGACCTGCATGCCCAGTGGCAGACCATGGAGCAGCAGGGGGGCAAGTGGCGCTTTACCTCGCCCACCCATACCGTGCTTGCCTTTGCCCAGGCCCTGCGCGAGCTGGACGAGGAGGGGGGCATTGAAGCCCGCCATCAGCGCTACAGCGAGAACCAGCGCACACTTGTGGCGGGGATGGCTGAGCTCGGCTTTGCGCCACTGCTGCCAGAACAGTGGCAATCTCCCATCATCACCGCCTTCTACTCTCCGGCCCACCCTGACTACCGCTTCGCCGATTTCTACCAGCGGCTCAAGGCGCAGGGCTTTGTCATCTATCCGGGCAAGGTCTCCCAGGCCGATTGCTTCCGTATCGGCAATATCGGCGATGTGACCCCTGAGCGGGGGCGGGATCTGCTCGCCGCCATGGCCAGCGCCTGCTACTGGCAAGGGGACGCGCGATGACCAGCATGCTGGCTCAGGGTCATGATCTGCGTGGCCGCGATTTGCATGACCATAAGCTGCACGGCAGCGGCCGCGCCGACAGCGAAGGGGATATCAACCTCGGCGAGGGGCGGGCGCGTTGGTGGGCTGACCAGAGCGAGGCGGTGCAGGCGGGATTGGCGGAGGATAGCCGCTACTTCCTCCATCAGGCACTCTCCACCCCCTGTCTGGATTTGATCGAGGGGGCGCAGGGGAGCTGGTTGACCAGCGTATCGGGCAAGCGTTACCTCGATTTTCACGGCAACAGCGTCCATCAGCTGGGCCACGGTCACCCCAGGGTGGTGGCCGCGGTGCAGCAGCAACTCGCCGATCTGCCGTTTGCACCCCGCCGCTACACCCATCAGGTTGCCATCGACTGTGCCCGCACCCTGGCCGAGCTGGCCCCCGGCGATCTCAACCGGGTGCTGTTCGCCCCCGGTGGCAGCGAGGTGGTGGGGATTGCCCTGAAGCTCGCCCGTTTCATCACCGGCAACAGCAAGGTGGTGTCCCTCTGGGATGCCTTTCATGGCGCCTCCCTCGATGCCATCTCGGTCGGCGGCGAGGCCTGTTTTCGCGCCGGTATGGGCCCGCTGATGGCCGGAGTGGAGCGCATCCCGCCGCCCACCCGTTATCGCGGCGTCTGGTATCGCGGGGAAGGGGATGACCTGCACTACGCCGATTATCTGGAGTACGTCATCGAGAAGGAGGGAGGGATCGGCGCCTTTATCGCCGAGCCCATCCGTAACACCGACGTACAGGTGCCCTCGAAGGCCTACTGGCAGCGGGTGCGGGAGATCTGCGATCGCCACAAGGTGCTGCTGATCGTCGACGAAATCCCCAATGCCCTGGGCCGCACCGGCCACTGGTTCAGCTTTGAAGAGTTCGGCATCGAACCCGACATCATCTGTCTGGGCAAGGGGCTGGGGGGCGGGGTGGTGCCGTTTGCAGCGCTTATCACCCGCGACCGTTTCAATCAGGCGGCAGCTATTTCACTCGGTCACTACACCCACGAGAAGAGCCCTATCGGCTGCGCGGCGGCCCTCGCGAGCATCGCTACCATCCGTGAAGAGGGATTGCTGGCAAAAGCGCAGGAGGATGGCCGCTTTATGGCGGCCGAGCTCGGCAAGTTGGCCGAGCGTCACCCGCTGATAGGACAAGTACGCGGTATCGGCCTCCTGTGGGCGCTCGATCTGGTGGTCGATCATCAGAGTCGCACCCGCAATAGCCAGGCCGCCGAGCGGCTGCTCTACCGCTGTCTGGAGCTGGGGCTCAGCTTCAAGGTCTCCCAAGGGAACGTTATTCAGCTCTCGCCACCGCTCAATATCACCCGCGCCGATCTGGTGCGCGCCATCACCATTCTCGATCGCGCATTGGGCGAGATCGCACTTTCACCGAAACAGGAACATCACCATGACTGACTTGCAGACTGCCATCCACCCGACCACCGACGTGGAGGCGCTGATCCTCGACTGGGCCGGCACCGTCGTTGATTTCGGCTCCTTCGCCCCCACCTCCATCTTCGTCGAGGCCTTCGCCCGCGCCTATGACTTTGCTGTGACCCTGGACGAAGCACGCCAGCCCATGGGCCTTGGCAAGTGGGATCATATCGCCGCGCTGGGCCGTCTGCCCTCGGTGGATGCGCGTTGGCAGGCCCGCTTCGGCCACCCCATGAGCCACGCCGAGGTGGACCACCTCTATCACACCTTTATGCCGCTGCAGATTGCCGCCGTGACCCGCTTTGCCGCCCCCATCCCCGGTGTGCTGCCGGTGCTGGACGCTCTGCGGGGTCAGGGGCTGCGCATTGGCTCCTGCTCCGGTTACCCCCGTCCGGTAATGGAGGCGCTGGTACCTGCTGCGGCCGATCACGGCTATCGCCCGGATCACTGGGTCGCCACCGACGATCTCAAGGCAGGTGGTCGCCCCGGCCCCTGGATGGCGCTGGCCAACGTGATTGAGCTCGGAGTGAGCGCGGTGCATCGCTGCATCAAGGTGGATGACGCCGTGCCGGGTATCAGCGAAGGGCTTAACGCGGGCATGTGGACGGTGGGATTGTCGGTTTCCGGCAACGAATTTGGTGCCACTTGGGAAGAGTTTGCCGCCATGAGCGAGGCGGAGATCGCCGCCCGGCGCGCACCGGCCGAGGCCAAACTGCGGGCGGCGGGGGCGCACTACGTGATTGATACCCTGGCCGACATCGCCCCGGTTATCGCCGATATCAACCGCCGTCTGGCCGCTGGCGAGCGGCCGTAGGCCATCTGCTTGGTCTAACAAAAGCGCTTGGCTGGCTTTAGATACAACACGCCCCCATCCGGGGGCGTGTTGCATTTACAGGGGGAAGCCGTGCGCGGTCAGCGGATATCGACCCGCATCAGGGGAGAGGGGGCGTTGTCGACAAAATGGTGCCAGATATGGTCGTAGAGCGCCTTCTGGCCGGGGAAACTCACCAGCGCCTTGGCCTCGGCCAGAGAACACCAGCGATAGTCTGTGTGCTCGTCGTTGAGGGTCACCGCCTGATTGGCCGGGCAATAGACCACAAAGACCGGTACCACCTCTATCGTATTCAGGCTCGCCTCGTAAAACTGCTCCAGATACTGGCCGTTGTAGAGCTCGGTGACCCGGATCCCCGTCTCTTCGCCAAATTCCCGAATAATGGTCTGCCAGCCGGTTTCACCCGCCTCCACCGTGCCTGCCACATGACACCAGAAGCCTCCCTTGACCCGTTTCATCACCAGCAATCTGGTTTCGCCATCGACAGTGGTGAGGGCAACGCCAGAGACGGCCTTGCAGCGAATGGGGATCATGATCTTCTCTCCGGATTTGGGCTCTGTAATCGCCACGAACAGTGTGAAGGCGTGTTAATTGAAATATGCCTCGGCGGGCAGGCCCATGACCTCTATTTCATTCAGGCCGCTTTTGGCCAGATAGTTGGCCACCAGATTGAACCCCACCCAGTAACCGGCATATTTGGGAAATGGCCGGTTATCACGGCAGTAGAAAAAGTCTAAAAAGTTGAACTGCTTGCTGGATAGATGGGGTGTCATCTCTGCCAGGAGCGATTGCCAGTCATGGTGATGAGACTCCTTGAACAGCGAGGGGAGTGTGCCACCATTGAACCTCTGCTCAAAGTAGCAGGCCAGTCCTTCAAAAATCAGGTTTTCGGCCAGTGTTTCTGCTTCCACCTTGTTCTTCTTTTGCACGATATGGTGGACTTCGTGGGCCAGCACGGCAGGCAATTCGGTGATGATCACCTCTTTGATATCAGGCCGTTCCAGATCAAGCTGGAGTTCTATTCGATACATGTTGATGGCCCAGCCACCGATACCCGAATCGGGAGCATCCCCCTCGGCAAAAGGGCTGAAGGTGACATCCAGTTGGGAGAGATCGAACAAGGCATTCAATTTGTGCGCCGTCTCGGCAAAAACGTGCCTAATGGTGTCATCGAGCCCATCGAATTTGCCCGAGTCGTTTAACAGGGTGAGTTGCATCCAGACATCCTTGTCTATTGAAAGAGAGTGCTGAGCCACTTGCGTGGTCGCGGCGCCATATCACCACGATTACCCTCGTTTAATCAAGGGGTTACCCGCCCATTATGCTTGCCGTCTGGATCGCCTCAATCAGCGCGGCCCGATTGATGCGAGGGCGCTCGCCATCGAGCAGTTGCTGCCACAGCGCAATGGCCTGGCTGTAGCGGCCATGCAGGAAGTGATCGGAGGCGAGCAGCATCAGGGCGCTCACTTCCCCCGCGTCCTGCTTGAGGGCGCTATCGAGCAGGTGCAGTGCCTCCGGGGTGAGCTGCTGGCCCGCCTGATAGTAGAGCACGGTGGCTTGGGCGGCTTGAGTCGCCGCGCTGGCGCCCCCCTCCAGCAGAGCGAGGCGCTGATAAGCGAGCAGGGCGTTGTCATATTCGCCCCGATAGAGATAGAGCTGGCCGAGCGCCGCCCAGCTGTCGAGATCGGCAGGGTTGCGCTGAAGCTTCTGATGCAGACTCCCCAGCTCCTTGTCTTGCAGATCCCGCGGGCTCAATCCCGCCAGCGGATCGGGACGGGATGCATAATCCTGCCATGCCTGATAGCGGCCGGTGCTGAGATACACAGCGGCAACGGCCGCGATGGCCAGGAGGCCAAGCAGCAACAAGGCCCGCCCGTGCCGGTTATTGCGACCGCGATTGTTATGCTGGTTGGCCAGTTGCGCACGCAGGGTCAGCTCAGCAGCCGGGATGGCATTGGCCAGGCTGGCGGCGCTCAGCTCACTGTAGAGCGGTTGGTCTGGCGAAAGGCCCACCTGCTCCCCGTGCATGATCAGCAAATTCAATTCGCTGCGCGGATCGGCGGCGGGTTGATGGATTGCCTCAACAGTTGCTTTAACGACAGGGATGGCCCGCGCGTTCATGCGCGTCAGGCGGCGAAACAGGGTCAACAGCGCCAGTCCCAACAGTAGCAGGGGACCGCCCCACAGCAGCACCGTGCTGGCCTTTAAGGGGGGATCGTAGCGGACGAAATCGCCGAAGCGCTCCGTCATGCGGGCGATCACCTGCTCATCGCTCTGCCCCTCGTCCACCCAGCGGTAGACCTCTAGCCGCAGATCTCGCGCGATGGGGGAATTGGACTCCACCAGATTCTGGTTCTGGCACTGGGGGCAGCGCAGGGCGCGGGCCACTTCCTGAGCGCGGGTCTGCAGCTCGGGGTGGCGAAACTGATAGGTATCGACCCCGCTGGAATATGCAGTTGCACTCAGCAGCATGCCGAGGGCCAGCAGGGCGCAGGCAAGAGAACGGCACATCATGGCTGTGTCTCCCGAGCTGATATTGCAATAGATGGCTCAATTGCGTGTGCCGTTGTTGCGGCCTTCATTTGCGCATCAGCTCGCGCCTTGTCGAGCAGGGGGGCAAACTGGCGTTGCCAGATCCCTTTGGTAAGCTCGCCGGTGTGGCGGGCGAGCAGGGCACCATCGGCATCAAACAGATAGGTCTCTGGCGTGCCGTAGACGCCGAGCTCCAGCGCCAGTTTGCCGTCGGGGTCGGCCAGTACGGTGCGATAGGGGTTGCCCGCCTGGATAAGCCAAGCGCGGGCGGCATCCCTCTTGTCCCGGTAGTTGAGACCGTAGAGGGGCATTGTTGCCGCGAGCTCGCTGAGCAGCGGATGTTCAGCGCGGCAGTTGGCGCACCAGCTGGCCCAGACGTTAAGCACAAAGGGTTCGCCCTTGAGGCTGGCGGTCTGGATCGGACGTCCGTCCAGCAGATTGTCGCTCTGCCACGCAGGCAGGGTACGTCCGAGCGTTGCCTCATCCTGGCTGTAGGGATTGTTGCCAAGGCCGAGCCAAAGCAGGGCGCCGAGGCCCAGGGTCAGCAGCAGTGGAAGAAAGAGGCGCAGGCGGGATCTCATAACGCCTCCTGTTCGAGCCGTTGATGGGAGCTACGAACCGCAATGGAACGAGAGGCTAGCAAGGGGCGACGGGCGAGCAGACGCAGGGCGCCACCTGCCATCATCAACAGGCCACCGAGCCAGATCCAGCGCACCAGCGGCTTGTAGTGCAGCCGCATGGTATAGGCATCTGGCCCCATCTTCTCACCCAGTACCACGTAGAGATCGCCGAACATTCCCCACGCGATGCCGGGTTCGTTCATGTTCATGGTGCGCACGCTGTAGTGGCGCCGCTCAGGCGTCAGCTGTGCCACCTCTTTATCGTTCTTGTGCACGCTAAGCGTGATCCGCTCGGCGGTATAGTTGGGGCCGATCACCGGCACGCGCCCCTCATAGCGAAACTCGAAGGCGCCGAGCTGGTAGGGTTGGTTGGCACTTAGCACAGTGCCCCCCTCCTGACTGTGGTCACTCACCTGCGCGATGCCAAGGGCGCATACCGCCACCCCGAGGTGGGCCAGCAAGCTGCCGAACCGATTGAGGGTGAGCTCGCGCAGCAATGTCGGTTGTATGAGCGGGAGCAACAGACTGGCCATCAGCCAGAGGCTCACCATATTGGCGAGGATGCCGCTCCAGCTAGCGGAAAACGATCCCTGTTCCAGATAGGCAAGGCTAAGCAGCCCGCCGCCAAGCAGGCCAAACAGCGGCGGCAACAGAACGTTTAGTCGGGAATGTGCCGCAAGCTGCTGCCAGCGCAGGCGCGGCAGCTGGGTCATCAGCGTCATCAGGCAGAGGGCTAGCGGCACGAAGATGGTATTGAAATAGGGTGCGCCCACCGAGAGCGAGCCCAGATGAAGCGACTGGAACACCATGGGGTAGAAAGTGCCGAGCAGCACGCTGGCGCAGGCCACGCAGAGCAGCAGGATGGCGGCGCCAAGCAGCCCCTCTTTTGACAGCAAGCCAAAGCGGGCATAGGGTGCGCGAATGTCTGCGCGCAGGGCAAACAGGGTGAGGGCGCAGGTCAATAGCAAGCCGAGCAGCAACAAGAGGGTGAGGCAGCGGTTGGGATCCACCGCGAAGGCGTGCACCGAGGTGAGCACCCCGGAGCGCACTACAAAGGTGCCGAGCAGGCTCAGGGCAAAGGTAAAGATGGAGAGCAGCAGCACGGCGTGGCCGTAGGCACCGCGCTTCTCGCAGACAATCAGGGCGTGCAGCAGGGCTGTGCCGAGCAGCCAGGGCAAGAGGGAGGCGTTTTCTACCGGATCCCAGAACCACCAGCCGCCCCAGCCGAGCTCGTAATAGGCCCACCAGGAGCCCAGCACGATGCCGGCGGTGAGAAAGACCCAGGAGCCGAGCGCCCAGGGGCGACTCCAGTGGGCCACGGCACCATCCAGTCTGCCCGAATGGAGCGCCGCCATGGCGAAGGCGAAGTTGACTGCAAAGCCGACGTAACCGAGATAGAGCAGGGGCGGGTGGATGATCAGGCCGATATCCTGCAGCATGGGATTGAGATCGCGCCCCTCCAGCGGCCCCGGGAACTGGCGGTCAAACGGGCTGGAGAAGAGCAGGGTATAGAGGGCAAAGAGCCCGACGATCAGCCCCATGATGGCCAATACCCGGGCTGTGATCAGCGGATCGACCCGCTTGGAGCAAAGGGCCACCAGGGCGCCCCACAGCCCCAATGCAAAAACAAAAAAGAGCATGGAGCCCTCGTGGCCGCCCCATACCGCAGCCAGCTTGAAGCCCAGCGGCAGGGCGCTGTTGGCGTGTTGAGCCACATAGCTGATGGTGAAATCATCCTGGCCAAAGCAGCTGGCGAGCAGCAGCAGGGAGGCTAACAGCAGGATGGCATTGATCAGTGCCAGCGGCGTGGCGCAGCGCAGCAGGGTCGGGGAGGCGAGCCGCAATCCCAGCCAGGGCAGGGTGCCCTGCAGCAAGGAGAGTGCCGCCGCCAGCAACAGTGAGAGATAGCCGAGCTCTGCCAGCACACAACCTCCAGTCAATCATTCGTCTATGTTATGCCGCAGCGTCTGCACCGTACCGGCGCTGGGGGATAACATCCACATTCCTGGCAACAATTCATCGCAACAAATAAGCGCCAGTCACCCGAAGGTGGCTGGCGCCGGTGAGTATACGGTTACACGACCGTCATCTGGCCGGCATAAAGCACGAAGTAGCGCAGCAGCAGGATCCCCACCAGGGTCAGGCTGCAGACCAGCACCAGATGGCCATTGCGCTCCCGCAGGGGCGCCGGGGTCAGCAGGGCCAGCAGTTGGGGCAGCAGCATGCCGATCCCCACCACCCCGAGCCAGAACACCTGAGCCCAGAAGCCGCTGCCGATGGCCGCCCACATCGCCACCGCTTTCTGGCCGCCACCGAAGTAGAGGCCGGTAAAGAAGCAGACCAGCAGCAACACCTCCACCGCCAGTACCGGCCGCTCTAAGCGGTGGACAAAGCTCACCCCCTGGCTGTGATGGTTCTCCTTGAAGAGCGTCACCGCCAGCAAGATGGTGGAGGCGATACCTGAGCTGATGCCCGAGACCAGAAACAGCACCGGCAGCACCGGGTTGTTCAAGAGCGGATAGGTCTTGAGTGCCGAGAGTAGAAAGCCAGTGTAGGCCCCCAGCAGCACGGCAAGCAGCAGCAACAGCGGCGCCAGCAGCCGTTCGATGTGGGCGAGCCAGCCAATCAGCCCATCCACGAAGGCGAACTTCTCCTTGAACAGGTGCCCGCGCAGCCTCTCGATATCGGTGCGAAATACCACCGCCAGCCAGGCGAACAGCACCGCCATATAGAGCTGGAACAGCATGACCCCCATCGACATCACTGAGTCGAACTGGTAGTGGAACATCAGCTTCCAGAAGGTCCAGGGGCGGGCCAGATGGAAGATAAGGATCAGCAGCCCCAATATCACGCTCGCTGGCGCCAGAATGGCGGTCGCTTTGATGATGCCGCTCTCGCTGCCTGCCCCCTTGCGGCGCAACAGCACCGAGAGGGTGGTGGCCCCGGCGGAGATGCCGAGCAGGAACAGGTAGATGGCGATCGGCCAGTCCCAGACAAGGGAAGGGAAGTGAAATGCCGCTTGCATGGTCATGACGTTATCTCCCCTTTGGGCACGCGGTACATCTTGGGCGAGGTGCCGAGTGCCTGCTTGTAGCGATAGGTGGTCTCCTTCACCAGTCGTTGGGCGATGGGGCTGTCCGGATCATCCAGATTACCGAACACCAGCGCCTTGGTGGGGCAGGATTCCACGCAGGCCGGCTCCTTGCCCGCCGCGAGGTTGGTCTTGCGGCAAAAGTCGCATTTGTCCGCCACTCGGGTCACAGGGTTGATAAAGCGCACCTGATAGGGGCAGGCGGCGAGGCAATACATGCAGCCGACGCAGAGATCCGCGTCGACATCGACGATGCCATCCTCCTTGCGGATATGGGAGGCGCCGGTGGGGCAGACGTGGACGCAGGGGGCGTTGTCGCAGTGCTGGCAGGACTTGCGAAAGAAGCGGTACTCGGCATCGGGAAATTCACCGACCGGGCCTGAGCGGATGATCTCGAGGCGCGAGACCCCTTGTGGCACCTTATTCACCTCCCGGCAGGCATCCATGCAGGCGGTACAGCCGATGCAGGCCGTCTCATCGTGGATCATGCCATAGCGTATCCCGTCGATGGTCTGGCTGTGGGCAAGGGGGGTAGCAAGGGAGCGGGTGTTGGCACGAGCAGTCCCCGTCATCATGATAAGGGCCCCTGCGCCCATGCCCGCCATAAAGTCACGGCGAGAGCAGCTCATGATGCCTCCTTGCCGGTAGCCGATTTGGACTGCTCCTGCCGGGCCTTGCTGGCCTCATGTTGCTTGCTGTGGCAGTCGACGCAGAGCTTGATGCGGGATTTTTCCGGGATCCCCACCATGGGCTCCTTGACCGGATGCAACTGGTGGCAGCTGGTGCAGGTGAGCTTGGTGGCGTGCACATCGTGGGCCCAGAGCGCCTCGCGAAGCACTTTGGGCTCGTGGCAGCTCATGCAGACTCCATTCTGCTCGCTGATGGGATAAAGCTTGATGCTCTCTTTATCCTTCAGGCTGTGGCTGAAGCGCATCACATCCTTGACCCCTTCCCGGTGCTGGGGGGAGGGCTGGCCGTGGCAGTTGGTGCAGGTCACCGGCTTGAGGTTGTTGGGATTGGTCGCCTGACCATGCTTGCCGTGCATTCCCTCGCTCTGCTCCTTGTGACAGTCGGTGCAGGCCTTGTCGGGATTGCGTAAAAATTCCACCTCATGTGTAGCTGGAACAGGGGCAGCTGCCGGCTCGGCCGCCTGACCCTGCAGGCTGGTGAGCAGCATGGCTGCCATCAGCATCAGTCGTAAAAAATCCATCGTTAAATCACCCATAGGAAGCCTCCATCCGCTGCGGGCCCGACTTGGCGCCGGGCCCGCAGGCGCCGTTACTGTGCCAGCCGTCCGGCCGCTTTGGCCTCGGCATCCCAGGCGGGGACCGTGGTCTTGAGGAACTGGGCCTTGTCGCTGTTGAACTGCTTCATATCCATGCCAAGGGCGACTTGCGCTTTCTCCTTGGTGGAGATGTCGGGGATGGCGATCTCGTGGCTGATCCCCTTGCTGGCCAACAGGCGTGCCAGCTTGGTGCGGGCGTCAGCGGCTTTATCCAGCGCGCTGCCAAGTACCTTGAGGGCCACTTCGGGGGCGTGCATCTGCACCCCGTGGGAGGCGATGGCGTAGTCCCAGCGCCACTGGGCGTGACGGATGTCCTGCAGAATATCCTTCATCTCTGCCTCGGTGGCGCCGGCATCCCAGGCCGCCTTGGCTTCAAAGTGGGCGTGTACCAGCTGCTTCTCGACCTTCAGCTTGGTTTCGATTACCGCCTCTTTGCGCTGTTTGACGATCCCTTGCAGCATCTCCTTGCTCTGGGTGTGGCAGTTGCGGCAGGTCTGCTCGAAACGATCGAAGGGGTTGCCCACTTTGTGATCCGTGTAGACCTTGCCCTGCTCGTTCTGCACCTTGGGCATGTGGCAGTCGACACAGGCGACGTTGTTCTGGCCGTGAATGCCGGCGCGCCAGGTCTCGTACTCGGGGTGCTGGGCTTTCAGCATGGGGGTTTTGGAGAGGGCATGAGTCCAGTCGGCGAAGCCCAGCTCGTCATAGTAGGCCTCCATCTGCTCAACCGTGGTGCCCTTGTCCCAGGGGAATTTGACCGCCTTGGTGGGGCCGCTGAAGTAGTACTCCACGTGGCACTGGCCGCACACCTGGGACTGCTGATCAAAGCGCCCCTGCTCCTTGAACGGCTTGCCGATGGCGGTCATGGCACGATCGGCATAGGGACGAGAGAGGTGCAGGGCAGGTTTGCCCTCCTTGAACTCCTTCGAGGCGGTGTCGTGGCAGTCGGCGCAGCCGATGGTGTTGACTACTTCCGGCCCGCCCTTGGCCCACATCCCCTTGAAGTAGCCATCCTCACCCTGCTCGTCGATGACGCGGGCCACATCCGGGCCTTTGCAGCTCCAGCAGGCCATGGGCAGGGGGCCATCTTCGGCTGTTTTCGGGGCGGCGGTACGCAGGGTTTCCCGCACGTCGGTCAGCGCATAGAAGTGACCGCGCGGCTTGTTGTAATCCTTGGCGAAGGGGTAACCGCCCCACAGCACCACCATGTTGGGATCTTCCGCCAGCGCGTCGGTGCGTTCCTTGCTTTCGCTGGTGGCTTGCCAGCTGGTGAACTGATCGGCGTGATCCTTGGCGAACAGCTCGCTGCGCGCCTCTATCTTGCCCTTGGTGGTTGCGTCATCAGCCAGTGCCCAGCCGCAGGTGCCAAGCCAGCTGGTCAGCAGCAGGGCGGCGAGGCCCAGTTTGATATGCCTGTGTTGTGAACCCACGTTTATCACTCCCAGATAAATGTTTTGGTCTCGTCTGACCCGTTCCATCTTGGTGTGGATCTTCTCCCCGTCGGGCGGGGTGGGCAGACATTCGCTTGCGGGTGAATAAAACCGCGCAATATATGATTGCTCGAGGGTTACCCTAACAAATAGGTAAATTTAATGATGATTTATCGGAGGGAGAGTTGTGCCAGATCAATTGGTGCACAGGATTGATCGCTGAAATGAGATCTGGATTAAATTTTATGGAAACTCAACTTCTTGTTAACTGCCGAGCATTCGATGGCAGGAGTTTGAACGGTACAGCTACGTACTGGCACTTGTTGCTGCTGATCCTGATTGCTGCCGTATTGTTCACATATTCTGGCAATATCTTATGCTAATAATTGACTGAATATGCAAATTTGCGGTGTTGTGGTGTGAGCTTTTGACCTTCGGATTATGATCCATTTATTGAGGCTGCAGTGGATTTATCGTCAAACGACAGAAATGGTCACATGAAGTCTGATAGGCCTATTAATAAAGGTGATGGAATTGGGTCCATCCAAATCTCATTTTATTAAAAAGGGTCTGTTAGATGCACAATCTTGTAAGTTATGGCCATTTTATGGCAATCATTGTCGAAAATAGCGAAAAGACCCACTTAGTCTGGTGCGGTATGATTATTGAACAGACAAGTACCCTGTAGGTACTGATGTTGGTGGTTAAGGTTTTGCTGGAGGTTGTATGGCTGAGTTGCAAATTGAAAAGTCCACGGTGATCTCCCAACTCGAGGGCTCCGTGTTTGTCATCAGTGCAGATGGATCTGTCATACGAGCAAAGGTGGGGATGGCATTGCAGCCGGGGGACCGCCTGCAAACTGCCCAAGGGGGCCACTTTCAACTAGCCGAGCCGGGCAGTGAGCCCTGCTGGTGAGCAAGATATGGCCGCCCAACCTGAGCCCGCCACACCTGCTGCTGATGGGCAACCGGCCGATCCGGAACTGGCCTCGTTGCAGGAGGCGATCCGTCAGGGTATTGACCCGACAGAGCAGTTTCAAGCGGCCGCCGCCGGCAACGCAGCCGCTGCGGGCAATATCGGTGGTGTAGCCGGTTCCAGCTCGGGTGGATTTGTAGTGGTCGATCGTACCAATGACGCCACCCTGGCCGAGGCCGGTTTTGATACTGACCATGCGGTGCAACCTGTCGGCGATGAGCTGCTGTTTTCCGAAGAGCGCGATTTCTTTGCCGCCATCACCATTACCGAGCCCCAAACCAGCGACAACATTATCAACGCCGATGATGCGGCGGGCGTCATCATTCGTGGTGTGGTGGATGATGTGGAGGTAGGCCAGCCAGTCACTGTGACCCTTATCGATCAGGCTGGAAATTCACTGACGGTGACGACAGTGGTGCTGCCTGGCCTGGTGTGGGAAGCCAATTTTGGCGATGTGACCGGCAAGCTGGTGGATGGCCCGTTGCAGATTGTGGCCAATACCCAGGATCAGGCGGGCAACAATGCCAGCGACACCGGACAGACTCTGCTCGATACCATCACCACCATTACCCTCGATCTCGCCGATGAGAGCGACACCGGCGCCAGCCAGACCGATGATCTGACCCGCGACAATACCCCGCTACTGCAGGGCAAAGGGGAGCCCGGCGCCACCGTAACCCTGAGCCTTGGCGGCAGCGTGCTCACCGTCCTGACGGTGGATGCCGCCGGTAACTGGCAATATCAGCTGCCGCAGACCCTGGCCGATGGCCAGTACCAGTTTCAGGTCAATTCCGTGGATATTGCCGGCAACCGCGCCAGCGATACCCTCGTTATCAATGTCGATACTCAGGCATCTATCGACATCGATGATCTCGATACCACTGCCCTGTTTGGCAACAGCAGCGCCACCCTGAGCGGTTCCACCAGCAATGTGGAAGCGGGTCAGAGTGTCACCATCACACTTGTTGACAGCAATGGCCAGCCGCTGTTGACCACCTCGGCACAGGTGGGGGCCGATGGCCGCTGGCAGGTATCAGGTCTTGATCTCTCCGGTATCAATCAATCCTTTGAAGTGCGTGCCAGTGTCACCGATCTGGCGGGCAACAGCGCCAGCGATGGGGCACCGCTGATCGGTCAGAGCGAAACCCTGACGCTCTCCGAAGCCGGATTGGCCGGTGGCCCGATCACCGCGACCGGCAGTCTAAATACCGGTGCTGGCCAGGATGGCAATCTGCAAGTCCAGTTCGCCGCTGATCAGAGTGCCTTGGAAGGGCTGGGGCTCGTCAGCCATGGCGCGCCTCTTGGCTACATCATCAACGGTCAGACCCTGACCGCCAGTGCTGGTGGGGCGACTGTCTTCACCCTGACCCTCAACAATGACGGAAGTTACCGCATCGTCTGGAGTCAGAGCCTGGATCACGGTCAGGACGCGTTGCGCCTGCCGTTCAACCTCGAATATCGCGACAGCGACGGCGATCTGGTGAAGGCGCCGCTGGTGATCAATCTGGTGGACAGCAATCCGCCCAGCTTCGAGATCCCGGCCATTACCCTGACCGAAGATGCTTTTACCAACGGCGCCGCCGTGGTGGGCGAGAGCAGCTTTGTAGTCAAACACACCGCCGATCCTCTGCTGGTGGATTCGTTGGTGTTCAGCAATCAGAGCAGCACCCTGACTACCCTCAACGGCTCGGGTCTTGCCAGCGATGGTCATCCGCTGACCTTTGAATTTGCCGATGATCGCACCCTGGTGGGTTACTACCTGGATGGCAGTGGCCAACGGGTGGAGGTGCTGCGCGCCGAATTGAAGGCTGAGCAGCAGGGCAGCGATCTGGCTGGGCGGGTGGTGGTCACCCTCACCGGCCCGCTCGATCATCAGGGCAGCGACACGCTTTCCCTCGGTTTGCAGGTAAGCGCCAGCGAGATCGATGGCGACAGCACCAGTGCCAACCTGACGTTGACTGTCAATGATGGCAGTGATCCCGCATTGGGCATCGATAAGGGGGTCGCCCTGCAAGAGGGTGGCAACCAGAGCATCGATGGCCAACTGCCGGTGACGGTGGGCAGCGATCGTCTGGTTTCTCTCGACTTTGAGGCGAGCCAGCCGGCTTTGGCGGGGCTCACCAGCCAGGGCAAGGCGACGACTTACGAGGTTCAGGACAACCAGCTGATCGTCAAGGATTGGCAGGGCAAGACGATCCTCACTGTTACCATCGGGCTGGATGGCAAATACAGCGTCTCCCTGACCGGGGTGTTTGACGAGCCGGAAGCGACCAACAGCCTCAATCTTGGCCTGAAGGTACAGGGTTCAGATTTTGACGGCGACAAGAGCAACCTCGGCACCCTCAATATCACCATTACCGATGGAGCCTTGCCGCAGGTTAATCCAGTCTCCCTCACGCTCACCGAAGATAGCAACTGGCAGCAAGGCCAGACCCTTGACGGTGATCTGACGATCACTGCGGGCAGCGATCCGCTGGCCAGCATCACTTTCGATGCCAATCAGCCGGGGCTGCAAGGGTTCACCTCGGGCAAGCAGGCCGTGACCATCGCGGTGGCCGATCACCGTATCGAGGGACGTACCCCAGATGGCAAGCTGGTGTTTGAGCTGACCCTCGGTAACGATGGCAAATACAGCTTCACCCTCCATCAACCGCTGGATCAGGGCAGTGCCGACAGCCTGCTCAAGGCGGGCTTTACCCTGCTCGACAGCGATAGTGACAAGGTCTCCTCTACCATTACCGTGGCGGTGGGGGATGGCGCCAACCCGACCATCTCCGCAGTGACTGGCACCACCATCACCGAGATGGCGCAAGGGGAGACGGCTGCCGTCAGCACCATGAGTTTCTCGGTCGCGCACAGCAGCGATGCCCTTGACCCCAACTCCCTTGGCTTTGATATCGCCGCTATCCAGAGCACCCTGACCGGACTCACCAGCCACGGCAACCCGGTCACTTTCACCGTCGATCCCGCAACCGGCCAGCTGGTCGGGACCGCCGGTGGGCAGGTGGTGCTGCGTGCCGAGCTGAGCCTGGTCGATAACAACGGTAACTGGAGCGTCACCGCCAAGGTCACCCTGAGCGGCGAGCTGGATCACAAGGGAAGTGAATCGCTCAACCTGCCCCTTGCCGTCACCCTGGCCGACAAGGATGGCGATCGCATCGGTACCACGTTGCCGCTCACCATCGTGGATGGCAAGGCGCCGAGCTTTATCCCGGGCAAAGGCGTGTCCCTGGATGAGGGGGACCTCACCGGCAGCAACCGCCTGAGCCAAACCGGTCACTTCGATGTGCAAGCCGGGTCGGATCGGGTGGTGGAGGTGGCCTTTGCCGATGCCAGCGAACAACCTGCGCTGACCGCCTTGGGTAAACCGGTGCAGTACGAGCTGGTTGATGGGGACCCCGCCATCCCCGGTAGCCAGCTGATCAAGGGCTATGTGATGGTGGATGGCCAGCGGGTCGAGGTGTTCGAGGTCAAGCTGATTGGCAGCCTCGATCAGGCGGGCAAGAACGGGTTTGACTATCAGGTCACCCTCTATCAGGGGCTTCATCAGGGCGGCAACGCCGTGACCGAGCTCCCCATCAAGGTGATCATCAACGACTACGACAAGGCGGGCGGCAACAACGACAGCACCAGCGGCACCCTCAATATCCAGATTGGGGAAGGGGAGAAACCAACCCTCACCCTGACTGGCGTCACCTTAAGCGAAGGGCGCTTCGATGGTGCCAACTCGGCCGTGGATGACCAGCAGACGAGCGGCAAGATCACCATCAAGGCTGACTCGGATCCGGTGACCGATGTACGACTGACCCTCTCCGGTCAAGTCATGGATGCCAGCGGCAAGCCCATCACCCATAACGGCGAAACCCTGACCTGGAAAGCGGTTGGCACCGCTGGTCACACCTCCCAGGCGGTGACCAGTGGTGGTCTGGTAGTGATGACGGTCTCCATTCCCACTGTCCCCGCCACCATCGCCGCTCACACCAGCGCAGAGATCGGTTATCAGGTGACGGTACATACTAACCTAGATCACGGTGCAGACAACAAGCTGGAGCTGAATCTGCCGGTCGAAGTCACCGACAGCGATGGCAGTAAAAATCATGGAACCGCTACTATCACGGTAAGTGATAGCGCAGACCCTGTGCTCGGTCTCGATAGAGGCGTCGCCCTGCAAGAGGGGGGCAACCAGAGCATCGATGGTCAGCTGCCGGTGACGGTGGGGAGCGATCGTCTGGTTTCTCTCGACTTTGAGGCGAGCCAACCGGCGCTGGCGGGGCTCACCAGCCAGGGCAAGGCGACGACTTACGAGGTTCAGGACAACCAGCTGATCGTCAAGGATTGGCAGGGCAAGGCAATCCTCACCGTTACCATCGGACTGGATGGCAAATACAGTGTCTCCCTGACCGGGGTGTTTGACGAACCGGAAGCGACCAACAGCCTCAACCTTGGCCTGAAGGTACAGGGCTCAGATTTTGACGGTGACAAGAGCAACCTCGGCACCCTCAATATCACCATTACCGACGGTGCCTTGCCGCAGGTCGATCCTGTCTCCCTCACGCTCACCGAAGATAGCAACTGGCAGCAGGGCCAGACCCTTAACGGCGATCTGGCTATCACCGCGGGCAGCGATCCGCTGGCCAGCATCACCTTCGACGCCAATCAGCCAGGGCTGCAAGGGTTCACTTCGGGCAAGCAGGCCGTGACAATCACGGTGGCCGATCATCGTATCGAGGGGCGTACCCCAGATGGCAAGCTGGTGTTTGAGCTGAGCCTCGGCAACGATGGCAAATACAGCTTTACCCTCCATCAACCGCTGGATCAGGGCAGTGCCGACAGCCTCCTCAAGGCAGGCTTTACCCTGCTCGACAGCGATGGTGACAAGGTCTCCTCAACCATCACTGTGGCGGTGGGAGATGGTGCCAATCCGACCATCTCCGCCGTGACTGGCACCACTATTACGGAGATGGTGCAAGGGGAGACGGCTGCCGTCAGCACCATGAGTTTCTTGGTCGCGCACGGCAGTGATGCCCTTGACCCTAACTCTCTTGGTTTTGATATCGCCGCAATCCAGAGCACCCTGACCGGATTGACCAGTCATGGCAACCCGGTCACTTTTGCCGTCGATCCCGCAACCGGCCAACTGGTCGGAACCGCCGGTGGCCAGGTGGTGCTGCGTGCCGAGCTGAGCCTGGTCGATAACAATGGCTACTGGAGCGTCACCGCCAAGGTCACCCTGAGCGGCGAGCTGGATCACAAGGGGAGTGAATCCCTCAACCTGCCGCTGGCCGTCACCCTAGCTGACAAGGATGGCGATCGCATCGGTACCACGCTGCCGCTCACCATTGCGGACGGCAAGGCGCCGAGTTTTATCCCGGGCACTGGTGTAACCCTGGATGAGGGAAACCTCACCAGCGGCAACAGCTTGAGTCAAACCGGTCACTTCGATGTGCAAGCCGGGTCGGATCGGGTGGTCGAGGTGGCCTTTGCCGATGGCAGCCAGCAACCGGCGCTCACAGCACTTGGCCAGCCCGTCAAATACGAGCTGGTTGATGGGGACCCCGCCATCCCCGGTAGCCAGCTGCTCAAGGGTTATCTGATGGTGGATGGCCAGCGGGTCGAGGTGTTCGAGGTCAAGCTGGTTGGCAGCCTCGATCAGGCGGGCAAGAACGGGTTTGACTATCAGGTCACCCTCTATCAGGGGCTTCATCAGGGCGCCAACGCCGTGACCGAGCTGCCCATCAAGGTGATCGTCAACGACTACGACAAGGCGGGCGGCAACAACGACAGCACCAGCGGCACCCTCAATATCCAGATTGGGGAAGGGGAGAAACCGACCCTGACCCTGACCGATGTAACCCTCAATGAAGGGCGCTTCGATGGCGCCAACTCGGCCGTTGATGACCAGCAGACGAGCGGAAAGATCACCATCAAGGCCGACTCGGATCCGGTGACCGATGTGCGGCTGACCCTCTTCGGTCAGGTCATGGATACCAGTGGCAAGCCCATCACCCATAACGGCGAAACCCTGACCTGGAAAGCGGTTGGCACCGATGGTCACACCTTCCAGGCGGTGACCAGTGGCGGTCTGGTTGTGATGACGGTCTCCATTCCCACTGTCCCCGCCACTATCGCCGCGCGCACCAGCGCAGAGATCGGTTATCAGGTGACTGTGCATACCAACCTGGATCACGGGGCGGATAACAAACTCAACCTGACCTTGCCGGTCGAAGTCACCGACAGCGATGGCAGCAAAAATCAGGGAACCGCTACCATCACGGTGACTGATGGCATCAACCCGATCATATCCGCCATTGAACCGGTTCGGGTCGAGGAGTCTGATCTCGATGCAGTGAACGGTCAGCATCCGGGGACCACACCTGCAGAGAATGGAGAAACCGATAGTGGCAAGGTGACCATCACTGCCGGTTCGGATCGGGTTGCCTCCCTTGAGCTGGATGTGGCTGCATTCAATCAGGCCAATCACCTCACGTCGGGTGGCAAAGCGGTTACGCTGGCTGCACACAGCACCGGCTGGTATCTGGCTACTGCCGAGGGGGGCAAGCCCGTTTTCTGGGTCCACCTCGATGTTAACGGCAGTTACAGCGTCCATCTGGTAGGCCAGCTTGATCACGGTGCACAGGGCAAGGATGAGTTGACCATCGAAGTGCCGCTGTTTGTCACCGATCATGATGGCGATCGCAGTCCGAACGTCAGCGTGACCGTGACGGTACAAGATGACATGCCTATCGGCACTGTGCTGGCACATACCCTGAGCGAGGGGAGCAGTACCGTGACCGGCGATCTGCTGCCTACTGCCAATGAAGGTGCGGATGGTGCCCGCGTCGAGTCGATTACCATCAATGGCCAGACGTACGCCATCAATGGCTCTTTGATACAAGATGTGATGAGCCCCGATGGCCAGCAGGTGATGGGAACCCTGACCATCTCTGCCGATGGATCCTACTCCTTCAAGCCTGCGGCCGGTTTCAATCACGATGCAAGTCAGCTCAGTCAGGTGGTGACAGCCCATCTGGTCGATGGCGATGGCGATCGTGCAGACAGCACACTGACCCTCAATCTGCAGGATGAAGCGGTGCGTTTTACCGTTAGCGCAGCCATTGGTAACGAAGATCAGGGGGCGCAAGACCCGAGGCTGGGTATCCCTATCAACATGCAGCTCGATATTGGCGATTTCGATCGCGGTGAGCATGTGGATCAGTTGCTTATCCAGGCGCCTGCCAATGCCCATGGCACCTTCTATTACAACGGCGTTGCCCTCACCACCACGGCTGATGGCAAGTGGTTTATCGTGCCGCCAGCGGCCATGGTGACCAGTGATAATGTGCACTACACCACTCAGGGGGTGACTTTTGTGCCTTCAAGCAACTGGTCGAGCTGGAGCAATGGCGGTCAGCCGCTGCACTTCCAGGTGCAACTGCAGGTCGGTGTCACCGAAGGGGCGGCACCTGCGGCTGTAACGGGGGATCTGGTTGTGACGGTACGCGGTGTTGCCGACAAGCCGATGTGGGACACAGCCAACACCACTCGCCACTATGACACCAATGAAGACAGCACGGGTATCAAGCTGGACGTCAAGGCGAGCCTGACTGATACCGACAGATCCGAGACGTTGACCTATCAGATCAAGCTGGAAGCGGGCAAGGGAACCCTGATGCTCAACGGAGTCGAGCTCAAGCCAAATAGCAGTGGCATCTACACCGTTTCGGCAGGCAACATCAACAAGGTGACTGTGGTTCCGGGCAAGGATTTCAGTGGTGACATCAAGCTGTCGGTGACGCCGATCAGCACCGAGAAGAACCCGATCGCTCAGGGTCAGGGTACGGCGCAGGGAGACAAAATTGATTTGGTGATCAACGTCAATCCGGTGGCCGATGACGCCAAGCTCACCGTACGTGACATTCAGGGCAAGGAAGACACCCCGCTCGATCTGGGTAGCAAGATCACCCTTGCTCATCTGGGTGACAAACTCGATGGCTCCGAGCAGATGTTTGTCCGTATCAGTGGCCTGCCTGACGGTGCAACCTTGTTGCTGGGAGGTTCCGCCGTTGCACAGAACGCAGCCGGTTACTATGAGGTGCCCTACGCTCGCATCGCCGAGCTCAAACTGCAGCCCCCCAAAAACAGCAACGTCGATTTCGATCTGACCATCAAGGGGATGGTGAAAGACACGGCGATATTGACCGATGCCAACGGCCAGACCCACATCGTGGTGAACGAGAAAGAGACCGGCTCCCAGACCCTTCATGTGGATCTGGTGGGGGTGGTGGATCAGCCCCATTTCGAGCTTGGCAATACCGGCTGGGAGGCCGAAGGGACAGGCTATGCCATCACAGTGGGCGAGGATGGACGGGCACCGCTCAACTTTACCCTTACCTCGGGCGAGTGGGTCGATACCCCGCACGACACTTCCGAGAGCCTCAACGTGGTGCTGCAAGGGCTGCCGGAAGGTGCCCGGGTCTTTGATGCCAACGGCAAGGAGCTGACCCTCACCTTTGCCGGGCTCGATGCCAGCGGCAAACCGACCTATCAGGTCAATGTATCGGATCTTGGCAATCTGCTTATTCAGCCGCCTCACAACAGCACGGCGGATTTGAACCTGATCGCCAAGGTGGTGGTGACCGAGAACGATGGCGATCACAAGAGCTTCGATGTGCCGCTGCATATCAAGGTGGAACCGGAGATTGACGCCACCGACTACAGCAAGACCAGCCATGGCCTGGAAGATCAGTTCACCGTGCTGGACTGGCATCCGACCCTTACTGACTGCGCCGAGAAGGTGACGGCGCTGAGCCTCTCCGGGGTGGAGGATGGCTACCAGATCTGGCTGCGAGTCGGCGGTGTCGAGAGCCAGCTGACCGTGGTCAGTGGCAAGGTCACCCTGACAGCCGCCCAGCTTGACAGCCTGCTCAACGGGGGGCAACTGCTGGTGAAGGCACCGGAGGATAGCGATCGGGATACCAATATCCAGAGCCACGTCACTGTGACCCAGCATGATGTGGATTCGGGCGCGGTGGCCGAGAAGGTGATCGATGGCAATCTGCATGTCGATATCCAGGCCGTGGTGGAGCCCGATGGCGTGCTGACCCAGAGCGGTGGAGCTCTCGTGGGGCAGAGTGGGGCTGATATAGACCTGAGTGGATGCTTCATCTTTACCGATCTCGATCCCTCGAGCGTGGAGGAGATCGACTATCTGGTGATCAACCTGCCGGTGTTGAACGGTGGTGCAGGCGATCAGTTCGTGGTGGTTGGCGGTATCAACAACGGTAACGGCAGCTGGATCGTGCCGGCGGGCAACCTCGGCAGCTTCAAGCTGCATGCGCCGGACGGGTTTGTCGGCAAGGTTCAACCGATCCGCATCGATGCCATGGTGATCGACCGGGGTGATGATGGCGATGCCAGTGCCCACGTCAAAGTGAGCCTGGAAACCAGTGCCGAATTTGAGAACAAGCCAGTGACGCCCAAGACACCGGCGGCGACTGTCGATATCGACGACAACGCCGTGCTGGTGGGCAAGGAGGATATCCGGGTTGATTTTGGTCAGCAGCTCAAAGGCGTGATCCATATCGGCGCCGCCGATCAGGCCAGCGACGAGGTGACCATTGTCCTCAAGGGATTGCCAGCAGGCGTCACCATCAGCGGGGCCGAGTACAACATCTCGACCGGTGAATACGTCATCAAGGTGCCACCGTCACTGGCTGGCCTGGAAGGGTTGACACTCGGCTTGCCGCAAGACTTTGCCGGTTCGCTGAATATCGAGGTGAAGGTGGTCAACACGGATACCGCCAGTGGCGACATCAAGGTCGACAGCAGCACGGTACGGGTCGATGTGGCCCCCGTGGTCGATGTGAATAGTGGCCGTGGCGAGCATCCGGAACTGACTCTGACCGTGCAGGACACCAACCATGACGGACAGCCGGACAATCTGGAAGATAGCGAGATTCACCTCGATCTCTCGGTGAAACTGGCCGATATCAGCCCCTCCATCGCGGGCGGCGGCCTTGAAACCGTGGAGCGGGTCACCATCACGGTGGATGCAAAATATGGCTACTTCCTCGATGGCAGTGGCAAGCCGGTCAACACCTTGGTGGTCAACGATGTGGCAGCCCTCAAGGACTTGGTGTTTGTGCCCAAAGAGCACTTCAGCGGTCAGGTACCGCTCGACATCAAGGTCGATATCGTCGATACCGCGCTGGTCGGCGGCCAACAGGTGACTGACAGCGGCAGTTGGAGCGGACAGGTCGGCTTTGAGGTGAGACCGGTCAACGATCCGGCCCAGCTCTCGGTTCACAGCGTCACGGGGAGCGAAGATGGCACGGTCAACCTTGCCGGATTTGGCGCAACCCTTATCGACAATGATGGCTCGGAGCAGATCGTCGCGCTGCAGATCAAGGGGGTACCGGATGGCTTCACCCTGTCGGCTCCGGCGGTCAACAATGGCGGCGGCGTCTGGCAGATCCCGGTGGGGACCGATTTCTCCAAGCTGACCCTGATCCCGCCAGCTGATTTCAGCGGCACCGTGGATCTGTCGCTGAGCGCCTTTACCCTGGACAAGGGGCTCACCATCCCGCTCGAAACCAGTGGCAGCTTTACCGTTACCGTCAATCCGGTGGGGGATGCCCTTATCGCCGACATTCAGGGTCAGGCGAGCGGTACCGAAGGGGATGTGATCACGTTGGATCTGGGGCTGGAGACCCGGGATACCCAGCCAACCGGCGGCAGTGCGGGTAATGTGCATGAGAACAAGCCCGAGCAGGTGCGGGTCACCATCGAAGGGGTGCCTGATGGCGCCGAGATCCGCTTGCCAAATGGCGTGGCGGGGACGGTTGTTGATCTGGGTGGCGGTCGCTGGCAGGTCACTACCGAGGGCGGCAAGCTGGGCGCTGTCGAGCTGGTGACCAATGATGCCAACGGTGCACTGGATCTCAAGATCACTGCCCAGAGCCTCGACAACGGCGCCCTTGGCCCCGAGGTCAATGGCACCATCCATGTGGAGGTGAGTCCGGTCAACGATGCGCCAATCAACGTAATGCCAACGACCCCTCAGGTCGCGCAGGAAGATCAGCCCTTCGTCATCCACGGTTTGCAGGTGAAAGATGTGGATGCGGGCAACAGCCCCATCAAGATCACCCTGTCGGTGGAACATGGCACCCTGACGCTGCCTGCTGGCAGCGGCGTGACAGTGGTCGGCAACGGCACCGGTTCGCTGGTGCTGACCGGCACGCTGGCCGATCTCAATGTCTTGCTCTCTGGCGGGGTCACCTATCAGGGCAACAGTGATTTCTACGGCAATGACGCCCTGACCATGGTCACCAACGATCAGGGGAACACGGGTAGTGGCGGGGCACTCAGCGATACCGATGTGCTGCCTATCGAGGTGCAGCCGGTCAACGATGCCCCGGTCAATCAGCTGCCTGGCAGCATGACGGTGAAGGAGGATGGCTCCCTGTCGCTCTCCGGTGTCAGCGTGAAGGATGTGGATGCAGGCAGTGCGCCTGTCTCCATGGTGCTGCGGGTCGAACATGGTGTACTGACCTTGCTGGGTGCAACCGGTGCCGTGATGGTGCAGGGGGCGGGTACCAGCGAGATCACCCTGGTGGGGTCGCTGGCTGATCTCAACCAGTTGCTGGCAAGCAACCTGCACTATGAACCGGCCAAAGATTTCTGGGGAGAGGATACCCTTACCGTCACTACCTCTGATCAGGGTAACAGCGGTGCGGGCGGTTATCTGAGCGACACCGATCAGGTGACCATCACGGTCACTCCCGAGCCGGATATGCCGGGTCTGACGGTGGATCAGCATGCGTTCCATGCCTTGCATGGGGCCGTTATCCCCATTGGCATCAACGCCAGCGTGGTCAATCCGGCAACCGGTGAGCTCTCCATCCGCATCAGCGGCCTGAATGGGGCTCAGGTGCAGGATGAGCATGGTCAGAGCGTCGGTCATGCCGATGGCAATGGCGACTGGCTGATCCCGGCCGATCACTCGGTTCCGCTCTACTTCAGCGGTTTTGGCGACGGTGACCATGTGCTGGGGATCCGTGCCGAGTCGAGTGTCGGCGGTTCAACCGTCAGCACGCCCCTTGAGACCATCACGGTGCACGGCCAGAGTGGTCATGAGCTGGTCGGTTCCGATCAGGGGGATTGGCTGTTTGGCTCCTCCGGCGATGACCGTCTATTGGGGGGGCATGGCAACGACATTCTCACCGGCGGGGCTGGCAGCGATCTCTTCGTTTGGCAGCACGGGGATGAGGGGAGTCAGGGGCAGCCCGCCATCGATACCATCACCGACTTCCATCCGGAGCAAGGGGACAAGATCGATCTGGCTGATATGCTGCAAGGGGTCACTGGCAATGGTGTCGATGATCTGCTCAAGCATCTCTCAGCCTCGGTGACCACGGGGAGCAATGGCCTGAGCGATGTTAACCTCTCGGTGGCGCCAGCCGGGGATGGTCATGTGACCCAGCAGATCACCCTGAAGGATGTGGATTTGACCAGCTGGAATCTCACCAGCACCTCGTCCCACGATATCCTGCAGAGCATGCTGGAAGATCAGCATAGCCTGATCATCCAGCACCCCTGATAGCGTGTGTGAAGCGTAAAAAAGAAGAGCCGGCAATTGCCGGCTCTTTGTTTATCTCTGCGTGGATTGTTTTTATGCGGCCGTAAGGGCCGGGGGATTCAGGCCAACGCCTGTGCCAACAGGTGGATCGGATGTTCACAGCGGAAGCTGGTGCTCATCTCGATCTGCCATTTGCAGGTCTCGCAGTCGGTGATCACCAGATCGGGGGAGAGGCGGTTGATTTGATCAAACAGCCCCTCGCCGATGGTCTGGCTGGTCTGGTAGTTTTCGGACTTGAAGCCGTAGGTGCCGGCGATGCCGCAGCACTGGGACTCCAGCACCGTCACCTTGACCCCGGGAATGGCGCGCAGCAATTCGAGGGTGTAGATGACGCCCCCCATCTTCTCCATGTGGCAGGGGGTGTGGTAGGCGATGTGCAGATTGAGCGGCTTCATCGCCGGTTTGTTGCCCTTGTAGAACTCGTTCCACAGGAAGCGGGTCACCAGCGAGATGCGATCCCGCACCTTGTGGTTGTCCTGCTCCAGCAGGTGGGGGTATTCATCGCGCAGGGTAAAGCCGCAGGTGGAGGAGGTAGCCAGCAGCGGCATCTCGTTGCCGAGCAGGGAATTCTCCATCTGCTTGATATTGAAGGCCGCCTGCTGCTTGGCCTTGTCCATAAAGCCGTTGGCAATCAGTGGCACGCCGCAGCACTTCTCCCGCTCCAGCAGCTGCACGCCGATGTTCATTGCGTTGAGCACCTGTACCAGCTCCTTGCCAAGCTGCGGGTGGTTGTAGTTGACATAGCAGCCGTGGAAGTAGGCGATCTGCCGGGCAAAGCGGGCCTGAGATTCTTTTTGCTTCTTGTACCAGCCGCGGAAGGTGCCCTGGGAGTATTTGGGCAGGTCGCGGTGGGATGAGACCCCCAGCGCCTTGTCCAGCACCAGCTTCATCGGCTTGAGGCCGGTGGTGAAGTTGACTACCGGGGCCATCAGGGTAGACATGCTGCCCATCAGATCGGTGTGGGAGAGCACGAACTCGCGGATCCCCGGTTTGAAGCCGCTGTATTGGTGCTTGGCCTTGGCGATGATGTCGCCGATGCGCACCCCGCTCGGGCAGGCCACTTCACAGCGTTTGCAGTTGGTGCAGTGCTTGAGGGCGCTGTCAAAGAGCTCGGGGCTCTTGATCCGCAGCCGCTCGCCATCCGGGCCCGCCTGTTTCGGGCCGGGGTAGGCAGGGTTGGCCTTGGCCACCGGACAGTAGGCGGTACAGACGGTGCATTTGATGCACTGATCGAAAGTTTGGTTGGCGTGATCCAGTAGCATGTCAGTTCTCCTCCCGGCGATGATGAAGACACGGGATATGGGACGTAGTAATCATTGGGCCGCGCCCAGAATATGGCCGGCAGCCTGCCAGCCGGTGGCAACGGCAACGCCGGAGCCGGAACCTTCACGAATTGGGTCGTAATGGGCCAAGACACTGCCCGCGCCATAGAGGTTGGTGAGCGGCTTGCCGCCACGCAGCACTCTGAGCTTGTCGTCGGTCTTGACCCCGAAGCCCATGAAAGGGTGATGGTCGAACAGGCGGCGACCGGCCCAGGCATCACGCTCCTCCAGACTCAACACATCGGCATCGAAGATGGGTTCGCGAATGCCACGCAGACGGGATTCCAGCCCACGGCTGAAGAAGCTGCCGGAGGCGAGCACGAAGTTGTCCGCCTCGAACAGCTGATCATCGCCATTCTGGGTATGTACGCCGACCACCCGGTCACCTTCGTAGCGGGCGCCCAGCACCCGCTCGCTGGTGAGGAAGGTGCCACCAAGGGCCATAAAGCGGCGCTTGAGCGCCTCCTGCATCCGCATCCCGATCAGTGATGGCGGCATGGTGGCCACCTCCTTGATGGTGCAGCCGGTACGCTGCTCCAGCTCCGCCAGACGCGGGCCTACCAGCCCCAGCGAAAGGCAGGCGGGCAGCACGATATGGCGGCAGCCGGGTACGCCGCTCTCCTGCACCATGCGGCTGATCTCGCGGGCCAGATCGGCCACCAGATGATGCTTGTCACACAGGCGCGCGATGTCGGCGGAGCGAAACTCGTGGGGATTGCGGCTGAACTCCGCCAGCTGGGGCAGGCGGATTTCGCCAGTCAGAATGCGGCAGTGGGCAAAACGCGGATGGGTCGCCAGATTGGCGGCCGCCAGTGCCGGATGAAAGTCGCGAAAGCCCTCGAGGGTGGCCAGCAGCAGTACATCCGGGATCGGCGCATCGGTGACGCAGGCACAAGTATCGGGGGAGAGCCAGGTGCGCTTGAGGGTACCGATGGGAGTCAGGCGCTGGTGATTGGTGTCGTGGCGAACCAGCGGCAATCCCTGCTCGGCGCAGTGGCGCTGCAGATCGGCCAGGCTCGCTTCGATATTCTGCATTCCCACCTTGCTGTAGGGGTGATCCGGATGGGCAGCCATAAAGGCGGGCAGGGCGGCGCGGGGATCTCCCTCGCTTTCGAGCAGATCGACCGAGCCGGAGGAGAAGTGCAGGGCACTCTGGCCGGAGGCCATCAGCAGGGTCTTCTGGCCTGCCTCCACCAGCCGCAGGGCAGCCGAGAGTCCCGCCATGCCACCGCCGATAACGATATTGTCAAACTTCATGACGGCTCTCCTTGTGAGTGGTCTCGCCGGTTGGGTCGCGTGGGGTATCGGCGACCAGCTGTGGCGCCGTCCATTCCCCCAGGCCAAACAGCCCTTCGTAGATCCAGTAGGTGAACTCGGCCTCGCGCAGGGCATCGCCCCACAGGACGGGGCGGGTCCCCTTGTAACGCTCCTCGAGGAACTGGCGCAACATGACGCAGGCCTGACGACCATCGGCCTTGCCGTACTCCTGCATCAGACCGGCGGCGCGGTAGGCGCAGAGCTCGCCCTGACAGGGCCCCATCCCCAGACGGGTGCGGCGGCGCAGATCGATGAGGTTGTCCACATCCAGCTCGCGTAGGGCGTATTCGATTTCGCCCGCGGTGACCATTTCGCACTCGCAGATAAGGGCGTTGGCTTTCGGATTGTCACGGAAGAAGGCGATGACCCGCTCGCCGTGGCGGTATTGGGCTGAGCCTTCGACCGGCACCGAGAGACCGGGGGCGGAGACCTTTTCCGGATCCCGCGAGCCGGGCAGGCTCAGTTCGGCGGTCTGGCAGGGCTTGCTGTTGCCGAGTTTCTTGGCCAGCAGATCGGTGGCCCACTCCGCCATCAGGCGGTAGGTCATCAGCTTGCCACCTGTGATGGTGTTGAACCCCTTGAGACCATCGCGCTCGGCGTGATCCAGCAGCACGATACCGCGACTGATGTTGCGGCCGGTGTCGTCACCGTCCACCGCCACCAGCGGGCGTACCCCGGCGTAGGCGCGCAGCAGACGGGTGCGGGCCATGATGGGGGCAAGCTTGATCCCTTCGCGCAGCAACACTTCGACCTCTTCGGGTTCGACGGTGAGCTGGTCAATTTTGTTGTAATCGATGCGACTGGAGGTGGTACCGATGAGGGAGATGGTATCGCCCGGCACCAGAATGTCCGCATCCGCCGGTTTGCGGGCGCGGTTGAGCACCAGCTGGTTGATGCGGTAATCCATGATGAGCAGGGATCCCTTGGCCGGGAACATGCGGATGCCGAGATCGGCATATTCGCAAATTTGCTGGCCCCAGATGCCGGCGGCGTTGATCACCTCCTGACACTCCACCTCGAACGCTTCGCCGGTGCGGGTGTTGATGGCCTTGACCCCGTGTACCCGATCTTGCGTGCGGAGCAGCCCCAGCACCTTGCAGTGGGTGAAAATGCGGGCGCCATGCTCTTTGGCGTCCAGCACGTTGGCGGCGGCGAGGCGGAACGGGTCGACCGTACCGTCCGGTACATGGATGGCGCCGATCATCGCCGGGTTGGCGTTGGGCTCCATGCGCAGGGCTTCACCGGGATCGAGCTGGCGGGTTTCGATACCGGCCAGGGCGCAGGCATCCATAAAGGTGGTTTGGAAATTGATGTCATCTTCCGGCAGGGTGAGGAAGAGGCCGCCCGTGTCTTCGACACAGTGGCTGGCAATCCGCTTGAGGATGCGGTTTTCCTGGATGCATTCGCGGGCGGACTCCTGATCCGTCACCGCGTAGCGGGCACCGGAGTGGAGCAGGCCGTGGTTGCGGCCGGTGGTGCCGGCGGCGATATCATCGCGCTCGAGCAGGATGCAGTCGATGCCGCGCAGTGCGCAATCGCGCATGATGCCGGCCCCTGTGGCACCGCCGCCTATGATGACGACTTGTGTAGTTATTCTTTTCATTGTTGCCCGTCTCATCTCTTCCAGATGAGGCCAGTGTGGCCTACTTCTGAGTGGAAATGTTTGATATGGGCCAAATTTGCGCTCGCAAACGCTCATTTGCTCGCGCGTTAATGAGCATTATGTGACATTTGTCACGCTTGTTATCGCATCGGTTTGTGGGCTGGTGGCGAATAACAGGCACAAAAAAGGGGCATCGGATGCCCCTTGTCACTGTTTGACGAGTCTGGTGGGGGTGTGATGCGTCAGCCGCAGCACTTCTTGTGCTTTTTGCCGCTGCCACAGGGGCAGGGATCGTTGCGGCCGGTTTTGAGGGGGGCCGGATCCTGCTCTCCCTCGGTGTAGACCCAGCGCCCCTGATAACGCACGAAGCGGGAACGCTCATGGAGGCAGTGACGCTCATCCCCTTCCAGAAACCAGGCTTTGAACTCCACCATTCCGGTTTCATCCTCCGGGCCGCCCTGGCTGGCGATGATCTCGAGACCATCCCAGCGGGTGTCGATGCGTGAAAGCTCTTCGGCGGTGAGGCCGCCAAGGTGGGCCGGGTGCCAGCTATGGACCAGATACTCCCCCAGACCAAGCACAAAAGCGCTGTAGCGCGAGCGCATCAGCTGTTCCGGGGTGTCAGCCACAGCGCCACTGTGACGTGAGCCACAGCACAATTCGAGAGAAAGGGTTGAGCCGCAAGGACAAAGATTCATGATTTTCACGTTCTGGCCGATTTGTTTAAGGGAATTGTAACGAAAGCTGGGCTCGCCCTGCCAGCACCTATACTGATGAGTAAGCAAGGAATTCCAATAAAAACAGCTGCAAGGATGTGAAAGATGACGCTAAAGCAGAAAATCCTGTTACTGGGTGCAGTACCCGTGCTGCTGATGGCCCTGGTGGTCAATCTCAGTAACTACATGGTCTCCAAGAGTGATCTGGAGTCTGATCTGGTGGTGGCGAGGGAAAATGCCATCAAGGAGCGTAAAGCGCTGCTAAGCAGTTACATCATGATGGCCAAAACCGCCGTCGATGCCGTGTATTCCCTGCCGGATTCTCCGGAAAATCGTCAAAAGGTCAAAGAGTTGCTCAGGCCGCTGCGTTACAGCAGTGACGGCTACTTCTTTGTCTATGACTTCGAGGGCAACACCATACTGCTGCCGGTGCGTACCGAGCTGGAGGGGAAAAACCGCTGGAACGACAAGGATGCCAAGGGCAAATTGCTGATCCAGGAGATCCTTAAATCGGCCCGTCAGGGGGATGGTTTTACCGAATACTGGACGGCCAAGCCCTCCATCGGTCGCGATGCCCCCAAACTTGCCTTTACTCTGGTGCTGGACAAATACCAGTGGGCCATTGGCACCGGTTTTTATATCGATGATATCGACAACGAGCTGGCGGCCTTGCGGGCAGAGCGCGAGAGCAATATGCATGCCTCGTTGCAGAGCAGTGTGCTGGTGATCCTGCTGATCCTCGGTATCACCCTGGCGGCGACCGTTATTGTGGGCAACCGGGTCACCAAGCCGTTGGCAGATGCGGTGCTGGCATTGAACGATATTGCCAACGGTGACGGGGATCTGACCCAGCGTCTCAAGGTGCAGAGTCAGGACGAGATTGGCCAGCTGGCCAGCGCCTTCAACCGCTTTGTCGAGCGGATCCAGTCGGTGGTAAGTCAGGTGGGCGAGACCAGCAACCACCTCTTTAGTGCAGTCGACAAGTTGCACCATTTGAGCGAGCACTATGACCATCAGATGCAGGGTCACAGTCGCGAGACCGACCAAGTGGTTACCGCAGTGACCGAAATGAGCTCCACCGCGCAGGAGGTGGCGGCCAGTGCCTCCAATGCCGCGACGGCAACCAGCGATGCGGCCCGTGAATCAGACGCCGCCCGCGGGGTGGTGAGCGGGGCTATCAACAGTATCAACCGGCTGGTGGGGGAGGTGCATACCGCCTCCGGCGTGATCGAACAGCTGGCGCAAGAGACCGCCAAGATTGGCTCGGTGGTGGAGGTCATTCGCGGCATTGCCGAGCAGACCAACCTGCTGGCACTGAACGCCGCCATTGAGGCGGCCCGCGCCGGTGAGCAGGGGCGGGGCTTTGCGGTGGTGGCGGATGAAGTGCGTTCGCTGGCTGGTCGTACCCAGCAGAGCACCAAGGAGATCAACGAGATGCTGCAACGTCTGCAGGGCGGGGTGAAGCAGGCGGTGGAGGTGATGCAGGCGAGCGAGGATCGCAGCCAGGAGACGGTGCAGGAGGCGAGCCATATCGCCAGCTCCCTCGACAGCATGGTGATGGCGGTCAGTACCATCAACGACATGAACATCCAGATCGCCACCGCCGCCGAGGAGCAGCACGCGGTCTCCGAGGAGATCAACAAGAACCTGGTGGCCATTCAGCAGATTGTCAGCGAGCTGACCAGCGCGGCGGTGGAATCCAACAGCACCACCCGCGATCTGGCCAATACCGGTGACAAATTGCGCAAACTGGTGTCGCAATTCCGTTATTGATCTTGCAATGGTCCGTGACGGCAACCACAAGATGCGGCCTGACCCCCGGTTCAGGCCGCACTTTATTTGGGGATTGACCAATAATGTGTGAAAATTGCCAGCCTCTTTTTTTCAGCCTTTGCCCCATACCCTATGAATGAGATCGTGAAAGGTAGTATCGATTTGATCCGGCAGCTCAACTACGGCCTGGTCTATGCCAGCCTGGAAGAGCACAAGGAGCTGTCGCGCACCGATCTCTCCCGCCTGACCGGCCTCTCGCCAGCCAGTATCACCAAGATCACCCGGGAACTGCTCGATGGGGGTCTGGTGGTCACCTGTGGTGAAAGTTCGGTGGGGCGTGGCCGTCGTCAGACCTTGCTGCGCATTAACGAGCGCCGCTTCCAGTTTCTCTCCATGCGTCTTGGCCGTGGCTACGTGGATATGGCGCTGTTTGACTTCTCCGGTCGCTCGCTGGCTCGCCAGCGCCACCTCTTTACCGAGGAGGAGCGCGCCGATCTGCTGGGCAGTCTGGTACACGCCATCAAGGTGTTTTTGCCGAGAAAGTCCCTCAGTCTGGCCTGTATTGCCCTCTGTCTGCCGGGTCAGGTAGAGCGCCACTCCGGTATGGTCAAGCACTTCCCCTTCTACGATCTGCGCAACTGGCCCCTTGGCCCGACTCTGCAACAGGCGTTCTCGGTACCTGTGCTGGTGAGCGGTGACGTGCGCACCTGGATCCAGGCCGAGCGGGAGTGGGGTGCCGCCAAAAATTGTGCCGATGCGGTGCTGGTGTTTGTCCACAACGACATCGGGGTCGGCATGGTGGTCAATGGTCAGCTTATCGAGAGCGAGAATGCGCTGCTCGGGGATCTCAGCCACCTGCAGCTCGAGCCCTATGGCCAACGCTGCTACTGCGGCGGTTTTGGCTGCGCCTGCACCCTGGTGACCAATCAGGCGCTGGAGGCGCAATACCGGGATCTGCGCGAACGGATGCAGGAGCACGACTTGCCCGAGAGCGTCACCATCCGCGAGCTGTGCGAGCTGGCGCTGGCAGGCAACAGCCTTTGTCAGGATATTCTCCATCAGGCGGCAGGTCGCCTCTCCAAGGTGCTCTCCAATCTCATCTGCCTGCTCAATCCGGGCAAGCTGCTGCTCGGGGGCGAGATCACCCGTGCCGATCGGCTGCTGTTCCCCATGTTGCACCAGTCGCTGGCCAGCCAGTTGCCCGCCGAATATCTGGTGCGGCTGCAGATTGAATCCACCCACTTCTACGAAGATCCCACCAAGCCCACTTCGGTGCAGGTTCACAAGGCACTGCGCGATGGCAGCCTGTTGCTGGAGCTGCTACGCAGCTGTCAGGAGTCGTAAGGCAATAGGAGTTGGCACTGTGTCTGGCGAAAGGGGCAGGGATTGCTGTTCCGCCAGCGCGTAACTCGGTACAATCTTGCCCTTTTCCGGCAGCCCCCTGTTATCGTGCCCTGTGGCGTCATGACATGTTGGTATGTATTGCTGCCGTTCCTGTTTTGACTCCAGTTGTGAACCTAGATGAAGCCTGTTCCTGATCACGCCGTCAACCGCCTGCGGGCCTGGCGCAAGAGTATCTCTACCCGACCGTTTCTTGCCCGTGGCGGCACCCTGGCCCGCTGTCCTGCCTGTCAGCTGCGCGAGGATTGGTGTGCCTGCGAGTGGCGCCCCGAGCTCAAAGCGGAGGCCGGTTTCTGCCTGCTGATGTATGACAGCGAGCCGATGAAGCCCTCCAACACCGGTCGCCTTATCGCCGATGTGTTGCCGGATACCACCTGGGCGTTTCTCTGGTCGCGCACCCAGCCCCATCCCGAGCTGCTGGCCCTGCTGGCCGATCCCGCCTGGCAGCCCTATGTAGTCTTTCCCGCTTGCGAGAAGGAGCCTGCCCGCCTGACCGGCGAGGTGACGCTGGCACCGGGTAAAAAACCGCTCTTTATCCTGCTCGATGGCACTTGGCCAGAGGCGCGCAAGATGTTCAACAAGAGCCCTTATCTGGACGGTTTTCCGGTGCTCGCCATCAAACCCGATACGCTCTCCACCTACGGCATGCGGGTGGCCAACAGCGAGGAGCACCTCTGCACCGCCGAAGTGGCGGCCTGTGTGCTGGAAGTGGCGGGGGAGCTCAAGGCGGGGCAGGCACTGCAGCATTGGTTCAACTTGTTCAGCAGCCGCTACATGGCCGGTCGGGTCAGCCGTTTCCCCGGTGCCGATGAGGATCATCTCTGTGAGGCGCTGGCGGCCATCAAGGAAGCGAACGTCGCTTCAACGGCTTGCTAACGGGCCCTCTGAGGGTTTGGGCAGGGGGCTGACAGCTCAAATTAATGAAAATCAGGAATCAATTGGCTGCCACTGTTTCGTTAGATTCATGGTCAGTGGCTCGCTAGGATAGCGGCACAGCCTGTGCCCCCCGCACAACGTCGTTTTGGTTAGCCCCGGTTGCCCGGCCCCTTCGGGCAACCCACTCTCGTGAGGTCTATGGATGGAATTGGAACTGGTTACCCTGTTTGCCCTGTTCGGTGTGGCGCTTGTCGCCGGCTTTATCGATGCCATCGCCGGTGGCGGCGGCCTGCTGACGGTGCCAGCGTTGCTTGCCACCGGCATGCCGCCCGCGCTGGTGCTCGGCACCAACAAGCTGCAGAGCAGTTTTGGCTCCTTCTCCGCCACCTGGTTCTATGCCCGCAAGGGGCTGCTGGAGTGGGCCATGATCTGGCCTGCGGTGATCTGCACCTTTATCGGTGCGGCCATCGGCACGCTGGCGGTACAGACCATAGACGCCGCCATTCTCGAGCGCCTGCTCCCTTTTCTGCTGATGGCGTTTGCCTGCTACTTCTACTTCTCGCCGCGGGTAAGCGATGCCGAGAGTTCCCGCCGTCTGACTCCCATACTGTTTGCGTTGCTGGTGGGGGGCGGTGTCGGCTTTTATGACGGGTTTTTCGGGCCGGGCACAGGTTCGTTTTTTGCCATTGGTTTCGTGGCGCTGGCGGGTTTTGGCATGGCGCGCGCCACCGCCCATACCAAGCTGCTCAACTTCACCTCGAATATTGCCTCCCTGCTGTTCTTTGCTCTTGGTGGCAAGGTGGTGTGGAGTGTCGGTTTTTGCATGGCGCTGGGGCAGTTTATCGGCGCCCGCTTTGGCTCCAAGATGGTGCTGAAAAAAGGGGTGAAGCTGATCAAGCCGCTGCTGGTGACCGTCTCCTTGCTGATGTCTGCCAAGCTGGTCTGGAGCCATTATCCCGAGCTGTTTGCCTGGATCTGATGTGCGCCTTGCTTGCCGCATCGAAATTGTTAACGGGGCCCTTGGGCCCCGTTGTCATATCTGGTGTTTTACAGCGCTAGCGCGGTGTGTCGCTGCAGTTGCGAAAGTGTTGGTGCAGGGCGCTCACCAGCCTGGCGATCCGCTCTCGCTTGAGGCTGTTTGGTCGGTAGACCAGATGCAGGGGACGGCCCAGCCCGGGCAGTGGGCGCGCCATCTCCCCCTGTTCTCCCACCAGCCCCAGTAGGCCAGCGGGGAGCAGGACAGGGCCAATACCTGCCTTGGCGAGTTCGATGAGCGCGAGATAGGAGTCGAGCTCCATGGCGGGCTCGAGCCCCAAATCAGCCAGCGGTTCGCGCAGGTAGCGGTTGGAGGGGTTCTCCAGATCCATGGTGAGGATCTTGCGCCTGCTTTCTGTGTTGGCTGGTGGCAGGCTCGGCTGCGCCTCGCCCACCAGATAGAAGGGCTCCTCAAGCAGCAGATCGGCGCCGAGGCCATGGCCGGGAGGGAGCCGACCGGCGCAGATGCCGAGCAGGGCATCACCGCTGCGCACCCGTGCCAGAATGACCGGCGTGTGGTGGGTGGAGAGGGCAAGGTGGGGATCGCGCTCCAGATAGTCGCGCATAAAGTGGGCGAGATAACCCGCCAGCAGGGTTTCGGAGCAGGCGATGGGGAGGGGACTCTGATCCGCCAGATCCTGGCTATCGGCCAGCACCCCCTTCATTTCGGCCAGACTCGGGGCCACTCGTTCCAGCAGCTCCTTTGCCTGCGGGGTGAGGCGGATCTGGCGCCCCTCCGGCTCGATCAACTTCTTGCCAAGGCGCTGCTCCAGCTGGGCAATCCGCTTGCTCACCGCCGACTGGCTGATGTAGAGGTGACTGGCCACCTTGGCCATGGTCCCTTCACTCGCCAGCAGGCTCAGCGTCTCCAGCCCTTCCAGTAACATCTCGCCCCCTTGTTTATCGCCATCAGGATCGTCACAGATTGATCAGCGCTACCTTAGGGGCTGACAGGCTCAGGAGCAAGGGTCGTTTGCTGCCTTGGCCGGTCGAATGCGCCACTCGCTCAAGGGCGGAGCGAAGATCACCAGATTTCCGATGAGGCTGATCACCACTCCGGCCACCGAGACCGGCTGCCAGACAAAACCTTCGTAAAAGGTGGAAAGGGTAAGCGCCACCAGCGGAAAGAGCACGGTGGCGTAGGAGGCCTTGCTGGCACCTATGCGCCCCACCAGCGTCAGATAGGCGGTAAAGGCGATCACCGAGCCAAACAGGGCGAGGTAGACCATGGCTGCCAGATAGTGGCCATCGGTCGGCACCACCAGCTGTTGGCCGAGCAATATGACCCAGCCCAGCAACAGCACCACGCCGTAAACCATGCCCCAGGGCACCAGTTTCAGTACGTGGTAGCCGTGGCGTTGGCCCCGGGCCGAGACCAGATTACCCAGCGAAAAGCAGAGGGTGCCGCCGCAGGCGAGCAGCAGCCCCTTCCAGCCGTTTGCACCCAATTGCGCATCTGCCAGCACCGGCCAGAACAGTAACAGGGTGCCAAAGAGCCCCAGCAAAGAGCCTTGCAACCAGCGCAGGGTGGGGCGCTTGCGCTCGAACAGCCAGAGGTTGAGGCCGTTGAAGATGCTGGCACTGGCGAAGATCACCGCTGACATGCCGCTCGGGATATAGCGGGTGGCGTGGTAAAAGCAGAGAAAGTTGGTGGAAAAGAGCAGGGCACCGAGCAGTGCGGCATAGCGCTGGCCGTGCCAGGGGAGGCGCGGAAAGCGGCCGCTGGCGGTGAGCAGGGCAAACAGTGCCACCGCCGCTAGCAGGAAGCGATAGAGCACCGAGACCTCGATGGGGATGGGGCCAAGTTGCCAGGCGATGGCAATCCAGGTGCTGCCCCAGATAAGCACAGTGGCAAGATAGAGCATCAGGTTCATCACAGTTCCGGTGAGTCAGGGAGAGATGACCCACTATGGGGCGAGCCCTGATGGCTGGATTGCACCATCTTGCGGTTTTTCATCGTCACGCGCTGTCATCTGCGGGCGCGGTCGGTAAGATGGATGGCAGCGGCATAATACGTACACCGGAACAGGCGGCAGGGGCGAATGAAAACAGCAGGGGTATTTGATGCACTGGTCAGCACCGGCGCCCGGCTGGAGGACGCCTGCTGGCTCGAACCCGGGCTTGGCGTCGCCAGTTGGCGCAACTGCTATGACCAGACCCGCTATCACAAGCCGGGCCACCACACCCTGAGCGTCTATCTGCAGGGGGGCGAGCAGACCGAGCGACTCGATGGGCCGGGTGGCCACGGCGGCACCGGCAAGGTGTGCATTATGCCGGATCACCACAGATCCGAGTGGTTGGTGCGCGAAGAGTTTAGCTTCTTTCATCTCTACTTCACCCCGGCTCACCTCACCCGTATTGCCGAGGAGGTGTGTGACAAGGAGGGGCGCCACCTGCAACTGGTGGACAAGACCTTTATCGACGATCCGCAGGCTGCTTCGCTGGTGCAGCGCCAACTGATGCAACTGCAGTGGCAGCACGGGGTCGATCGGCTGGCGCTTTCCCATGGCGCCTGGATGTTGATCCTCCACGCCTACCGCCACCACACCGAGGAGGCTCCCGGTTTGCCGCCTCTACGCGGCGGGCTGGCGCCCGTGGTGATCAAACGGGTGCAGGAGTATCTGCAAGCCCATCTGGCCGATTCGGTCACGCTGGCAGAGCTGGCGCAGCAGGCGGGGCTGAGCGAGTATCACTTTGCCCGCATGTTCGGCCAGAGTCTCGGCTGCCCGCCCCACCGCTATCTGCTTGGGCTGCGGCTCAAACGGGCCAAGCAGCTGTTGGCTGGCCCCGAGCCGCTGGCCAGTATCGCCAGTCAGTGTGGCTTCTCTTCCCAGGCCCATTTCGGCAATCGTTTTCGCGAGGCGTTTGGTTTGACGCCGGGGCAGTGGCGGGCGCAATTGTCATCTTCTCGTCACAGATAACCCTGAGACTTTGGGCAAAAGAGGTGTACTCTCTACCACTTATCCATTGAAAGGAATGCCCATTGAATTATCGCAAACGTCAAATCCGTACCCGTCATCTCTGGTTCAGCCACTGGAATGCCCCGCAAGATCGCACCGCTGTTGTTACCCCTCCCGAACCTGCAGTGCCTCACAGTTCACGTTGAAAAAGCCCCGCCTGCGATAGGATTTTTCCGGTAACTTTGCCACTATTGCCCCATCACAATGATGTGGACACGGCTGGATGTTTCTGGAACGTATTGAAGTCAAAGGTTTTCGCGGTATAAATCGCCTGTCGCTCGGGCTGGATCAGACCACGGTGCTGATCGGCGAGAATACCTGGGGTAAATCGAGCCTGCTGCGCGCCCTCTGGTGTCTGCTGGGGCAGGATGCCGAGCCCTATCAGTTCACCGCCGAGGATTTTCACCAACCGGAAGATCCCGAATTGGCCCCGGCGCGCCACCTGCAACTGGTGCTCACCTTCAGTGAGCACAGACCCCAGATGTGTCAGCACTCCCGTCGGCTGGCCCGTCTTTGCCCCTCCTGGGTGCTGCACAAGGACAAATTCCACCGCATTCACTATCGCGCCAGCGCCGAGCTGCAGGCGGATGGCTCTGTGCTCACCATTCACGGCTTTCTCGACGGGGTAGGCAAGAGCCTGCCCATTGCCAACACCCACGAACTGGTTTGCATGCTCATCACCATGAACCCGGTGTTCCGGCTGCGGGACGCCCGTACCGCTCGCAACGGGGTGGAGACATTGCAGTGGGGAGATCTCTCCGAGCATCGCTTGAGCGAGCTGGCGGACAAGCTGATCGACGAACCCCAGCGGATCGGCGAGCCAGAGCTCAAAGAGGCGCTGCAGGCGGTGCGCCAGCTGATGGATCACTATTTCAACGCCCTGGCTCCCATCAAGAACAAGCCGCGCAGTCAGCGCGACATCATCAATCGCCCCATGACATTGCGCAATCCGGGCAACCTGCATACCCTGCTGCGCCGCGCCGATAACCGTGCGCTGCAGTTGGCGATGGCGGGGATGGCGGCTACCTTGTTGCAGGCGCGTGGCAACCGCGAACTGGAGGAGGGCGCCCGTCCCATCATGATCCTGGAGGACCCGGAGAGCCGGCTGCACCCGACCATGCTAGCGCTGGCGTGGGGGCTGCTGGAACAACTGCCGGGCCAGAAGCTGCTCACCACAAACTCGGGGGACTTGCTCTCCTCCCTGCCGCTCAATCAGGTACGGCGGCTGGTGCGCCGTCAGCAGGATATCCTCTGTCACCAGCTGGGGGGCGAGCGCTACAGCAGTGACGATCTGCGCAAGATCGCCTTCCACGTGCGGATCAACCGCCCCATGTCGCTGTTTGCCCGTTGCTGGCTGCTGGTGGAGGGGGAGACCGAGATCTGGCTGCTCTCCGAGCTGGCGCAGATCTGCGGTTACAGTTTGCGGGCCGAGGGGGTGCGGATCATCGAGTTTGCCCAGTGCGGCCAGTCGCCGCTCATCAAGGTGGCGCGGGACTTTGGCATCGAGTGGCACCTGCTGACCGATGGCGACGAGGCGGGGCTCAAGTATGCCACCTCGGCCCGTGGCCAGCTCAAGGGAGAGCGGGAGCGGGACCGACTGACCCAGCTCCCTGCCGCCGACATCGAGCACTACCTCTATCACAACGGTTTTGAAGCTGTGTTTCGTCGCGAGGCCGGGGTGGGCGGGCGCGCCATGTGGAGCGCCAGTCACATCATCAACAAGGCGATCCATCACCGCAGCAAGCCGGGAATGGCGCTGGCGGTGGTGGAAGAGGCGGAGCGGCTCGGCGCCGAGCATATTCCGCCGGTGATCCGCCAGATGTTTGCCCGGGTGGTGGCGCTGGCCCGCGGTCAGGGCTAAAACCACCACCGCATCCCGTTCCTATGGACGTGGCTGCCAGCAGGGCGTCCTTCAAGGTGGGCCCTGCTGGCGCCAAATTGCCCCGGATTGTTTGCCCACGATTGTTTGTCGCGATTGGGGATATCCGCCGGTTTGGGTATACTCGCCCCTCTCTGGCGCCCCGGTGGCGCACCTCGAATCTTTACTGCTGGAGGCGTCGTGTTCGTCCAACTCCCTTTTTGGCTCTTTCCCCTCACCGGATTGATGGCGCTTGGCGCCCTGCTCTCCCTAGGTATCGTGCTGTGGCGCGGTGATATCTGCCCTGGCCAGCGCTCGCGCATCACTCAGCAGCTCTTCTCCATCTGGGTCATTACCGCGCTCTCTCTGATGCTGGCGGTGGAAGCCAAGGCGGCCAGCTGGCTCATCTGGAGTGGTGGGGCCGCGCTGGTGCTCGGGGTTGGCTTGTCACTGGCCCAGTCACGGCTGGAGGGCAAGCGTTCAGTCCCCTCGACACTGCTCTGGTTGCCGGCGTTGCCGCTCGCTGTCTATGGCATCGGGCTGCTGCAACTGCAGGGCTGGGTGAGCGGTCTGCTGCAGATGGCGATGCTGGGGGCGGCCTTTGCCCACCTGATGCTGCTGCGGGCCCGTCATCGCCTCAAGGCATTCAACACCCTGTTGCCGCTGGCCGGTCTGGTGGGGGCGATGGCCAGCCTTGTCTGGCTGGCAGTGCTGGTGGGCTGGCAAGGGGGTGAGGCCAATCTCGATGCCCTGATCCCGGCGGTGGTGACCCAGGCAGCGCTGCTGGTGGCCTCCCTGCTGCTCTGGTTCAGCCCGCTCTACTTGCAGCGTGATACCGCGCCAGTGGTGGTCTCCACCTCCCTGTGTGGCCTGCTGATCGCCCAGATTGCCGCTACCAGCGTGTTGCACCAGCTAATCTGACACTGGCGTTGAAAAGAGAAAGCCCCGAGCCAACACTCGGGGCTTTTGCATATCTGGCTTGCAGGTTCGCATTTATCAATTCACCGCTATCGATCAATAGAAGTCGTCTGCCCCGCAGATAAAGAGGCAACTGCTGCGCGGCTGGGCCAGATATTCGCGGGTCAATCCCTCCAGCGGCATGCCGAAGGTGCAGATATCTTGCGGCGAGGGGAGGGCGGTATCGAGGATCCGCCGCCAGTAGCCGCCGACCCCCTTGGGGGGGCTCGGCAGGTTGAAGGTGAGGGGCTCCCAGTAGGCATTGAACAGCACATAGAGCGCCAGCTTGGTTTCGCTCGACAGCGCCGACATGGCGATGGCGTGGGAGTGGGGGCTGAAATCCGGTTGCCCGGCGTTGACTCCGTGCCAGCAGATCTCGCTGTGGCGCAGGATCTCGGTGAGCGACAGCGGCATGCTCTCCTGCTCCGGGCGCTGGAACAGGTGTTTGCGGTATTGGATCAGCTCCTTCATAAAGCGGAACATCTCCTGACTGCGGGCATTGGGCAGCCAGTTCATCCAGCAGGTGGCATTGTCCTGGCAGTAGCCGTTGTTGTTGCCCCGCTGGGTGCGCAGCAGCTCGTCTCCCATCAGCAGCATGGGGGACCCCACCGAGAGCAGGGTCGCCACCATCATGTTTTTGGCCTGGCGCATCCGCAGGGCGTTGATCTGGGGATCTTCCGTCGCCCCTTCGTGGCCGTGGTTCCAGCTGAAGTTGTGATCGCAACCGTCACGGTTCTCCTCCCCGTTGGCCTCGTTGTGTTTGCTGTTGTAACTGGCCCAGTCCCACAGGGTAAACCCGTCGTGACAGGTGACGAAGTTGATGCTTTTCTCGGGATCGGCGTGGTGATAGTGGTAGATGTCGGGGCTGCCGCACAGCCGCTCGACAAAGGCGGTGACGCTGTTGTCATCCCCGCGCAGGAAGCGGCGCACATCGTCCCGGAACTGGCCGTTCCACTCACGCCAGCGGGCGCCGGCGAGCGACCCCACCTGATAGAGCCCCCCCGCGTCCCAGGCTTCGGCAATCAGCTTGATGTCGGCGATGTTGGGGTCCGTATCTATGGTGCGCAAGGTAGGCGCATTGGCCTGCGGCTGACCCGATTCATCCCGCGACAGAATGGCGGCCAGATCAAACCGAAAGCCATCGACGTGCATCTCCTGACGCCAGAAGTGGAGGCTGTCCATGATCATCCGCAGCACCACCGGATGAGCGCCGTTGAAGGTGTTGCCGCAGCCCGAATAGTTGGTGTCCTTCTGGTTGTTGTCGAGGATGTAGTAGGCCTCGTTGTCGATGCCGCGAAACGAGAAGGTGGGGCCATCATTACCCCCTTCGGCGGTGTGGTTGTAAACCACGTCCAGGATCACCTCGATATTGGCCTTGTGCAGCGCCTTGACCATGTCGCGAAATTCGGTCAGCGGATCATCGCCGCAGGCGTATTGGGCGTGGGGGGCGAAAAAGGACATGGGGCTGTAACCCCAGTAGTTGGAGAGTCCTTTGGGCGCATCCTGAGGATCGAACTGGAACACCGGCAGCAGCTCGACGGCGGTGACACCGAGAGATTGCAGATAGGGGATCTTCTCAATCAGCCCGAGATAGGTGCCACGCAGCGCCGGATCGACCCCCGAGCTCGGGGACTTGGTAAAGCCCCCCAGATGCAGCTCGTAGATCACCGAGCGGGAGAGGGAGTGAGCGGGCAGTTTGTCTCCTTCCCAGTCGTAGTGGCGAGTATCGACCACCTTGTTCTTGGCGCAACAAGCCAGATTGCTGCCTGGACGGGCCGCCGCCCATCGATCGTAATTGGCGCCAAGCTCGATGCTGCGGCCGTAAGGGTCGAGCAAAACCTTCTCGGCATCGAAGCGGGTGCCGCCATATGGGCGCCACGGGCCCTGAATGCGATAGGCGTAACGTTGCCCGACCGAGATCCCCTCCACATGGATATGCCAGTAGTAGGCGGTGCGGTTAAGGCGCGGGGAGAGGGGGATCACCTCGGGGGTCGCATCGTCTGCGCTTGCGAAGAGCAGCAGTTCGACCCGGCTGGCGAGGCGTGCCCAGATCGCGAAGTTGACGCCGTTACTGTCGGGTGTGGCCCCCAACTGACGGCAGTGACCGGCGGAGATGCGCATATTCTACCTACCCAAAATGAGGAGTGTTCACCTTATTGAGTGTAGTGCCGGATGCCTGGCAAGGACTCGATTGCCTGAAAAAACAGCATGATGCTGCTAATGACCGCACTATTTGTCCGATTAATCTACGAATAAACTTTTTTTGAGATATTTACTTGCAATCTGTGCGCTGGCGCCTATTATTGGCGACCTCAGACGCGGGGTGGAGCAGCCCGGTAGCTCGTCGGGCTCATAACCCGAAGGTCGTCAGTTCAAATCTGGCCCCCGCAACCATCTGAGATCCTGACCAGTAAATCGGTGTAACCGGTTGGTGGGCAAGGAGAAATCGAACTGGCTACTGCTCGGCCACTTCGAGAAAAATTCGGACGCGGGGTGGAGCAGCTCGGTAGCTCGTCGGGCTCATAACCCGAAGGTCGTCGGTTCAAATCCGGCCCCCGCAACCAACTCTTTCGTCAGCTTGCGATTGTATAAACAGTCGAAGGCAGACAAACGCCACCAAGCTACTGCTCGGCTTGAGGGTGACAATTCGGACGCGGGGTGGAGCAGCTCGGTAGCTCGTCGGGCTCATAACCCGAAGGTCGTCGGTTCAAATCCGGCCCCCGCAACCAA